>JBQCFO010000232.1:0-2494 GCA_051959055.1 Ginsengibacter sp.
ATGGAAGTTCTTCCCTGAATTCAGTCTTTGCTGCTTTTTTATTGGCTTCACTTTCGTTTAATTCTCCAAAGCTTTGCCAGTATTTTTTTTCACTCATATTTATCCAATCCGGACAAGCGGATTATTACCTTAAATAAAAATATCTAAGAAATGAACAATATTGTTTCTTTATTTTGAATAATTAATAATGACATTTTCCACATTCCGTTCCACCAATCATCTGAACAGTAACGCTATCATATTTTTTATCCTTTATATCCTGGTGGAATTTTTCGTAAGTGCTGTAAAATTTATTTCCATGCCCTTTATTGTCATCAAACTGAACATTGGTTGTTCTGTGACAATTGACGCACCATCCCATACTCAAATCAGAAAACTGAGCTACTTCATCCATTTTCTGAATTTCTCCGTGGCATGTCTGGCAGGCAACCTGTCCTACTTTTACATGCTGGGAGTGATTGAAATAAACAAAATCGGGGAGATTGTGAATTTTCACCCATTCTACCGGTTTGCCGGGCTTGTCGTAGGTTTTCGTATCCGGATTCCAGCCAGCGTATTGGTATAATTTCTGAATTTCATCATTTGCATTTACCGTAGTTCCATCCTCACGTTTAATAGGTTCCCCGGTATATTCCTTCACAGCCATATGGCAGTTCATACATACATTTACGGAAGGAATGGTGGCGTGTTTGCTATCCTGCGCGCCGCCATGGCAATATAAACAGCTTATCTGATTTACGCCGGCATGCACTTTATGAGAATAATATATAGGTTGCACAGGCTGGTATCCCTGCTGCCGCCCCAAACCCATAGCCCCTTCTACAAGCCAATAGCCTGCAAATACAAAAAGTATAATGGTAAGAAGCAGTAAATAAGCTTTATTCCGATAAAAAGGAACAGGAGCCGGCGATTTTTGACCTTCCTTTTCGTCAGTAAGTTTTTTGAGATTGCTGTTTACCTGCAATAAGATCAGCGCCACAATAGCAAGGATCAAGGTAAGCAATCCATATAAAACAGAATTATCAGATTTAGGAGCTTCTGTAGCAGCACCCGGCGCCCCGTTTTTTGGAGCTCCCGGCGCTTCATACTTGTCTGCCCAGTCAAGAATTGCATCTATATCTGCGTGAGATAAATCAGGAAAAGCAGTCATTACTATACCACCATGCTCTTGCATCAACTTCTTAGCATAAGGATCAGTCTGTACCATGGAAGTCGTATTGGCGATCCACTTATAAACCCAACCTTTTTCCGGCTCCCTTTCACGCGCTCCTTTAAGTGGGGGCCCTACGTAAGCATCTAATGGTTTATGACAACTGGCGCAGTTTGCTTTAAAGAGAGCTTCACCATCAGCAGCATACACTGATTGTTGGGAAGAAACCAGGGTAAGAAAAACGACTACTACGAATGTTTTAGTAAAAAGCCTTTTGACTATATTCATGACACTTGTTTACCTATCTTGAATTAATAGAATAATTTCCTTTATTGGCTGCAAAAGTAAGGAAGCGCGTTGACAAACAATTAACATTTTTAAAATTTTTTTCGGGAAGCGGAATATCTTCTCACTAAAAGTTTGAAAGCGGCAGCCACGGCGAGCTTGATCGAAAAGAAAATCATTCAGCCCCGCTAAGCCTTCGGGGCAATTTCAACACAGCCCGGCCTGTTGTGAAAGCTTACTTAGAGATTTTGACGTTTCGGTATGGAGAACCTGGGGGGGTCAGCACGGTGAATGCGGAGACGGTAAAAATGAAATGGTAATTCCGTTCCAGAGAAGTTCATCCTGGCTAAAATCTGGTTTTCTGCGAAAAAATGGCGGTGGCTCAGAAGTTAGCAGATTTTTAAAAAATTAAGTTCCGGGATAAAAATAAAGCCGCTGAAATAAAAAACGCTTAGATAAACTGTGCTGATAAAAATATATGCAGACTGCGCGTCACATACAAGAAGACGAATTGCTACCCTGGAAAAGCCCCCTTGGAGCGGATAAAGGAATATGTGCTGGCCAACCTGGCAGCGGATCTAAGTGCCGGAACTGTTGCAAAAAATTTGGATTGAATGAGGCTACACGCCGGTACCTGTTTCAAAGTGAAGAAAGTGAAAGTTTTCACACCTATGTTGAACGATACGGATGACGAAAGCCCTTGCAACTGCTGTGGGAAGGAAAATGGGTGAAAGAGGCAATGTGGGAAACAGGTTACAAAAACAGGAGCACGTTCAACAAAGCTTTTAAAGAGAGATTCAAACGCAGTCCCGGGCTCTTTAAAAAATAAATGGTTGCCCGGTATCAACCAGGCTATCGTTTCAAAAACCTAGGCATGATGGCAAAACCAAATACATCTATTTTCCCTAAATCACTCAAATAGCCCTAATGAATTAATAACAACCTTTTTATAATCTTCTTTCAATAACAATCGCTGCCAATTAGTTATGGTGGCTGTCCAAAAAAATATTTCGCCGATATCAATGTAGTTTTTTCGTCTTTTAGCAAATTCGTCTTTAT
>JBQCFO010000233.1:0-2244 GCA_051959055.1 Ginsengibacter sp.
TCATCAGCGCCAAGTTTCATCGCCTGGTTGTAATTATATTCATCGCCATACGCCGTGATCATCATTACTTTTGTCGGTGGCGACTGGTATTTTTGTTTGATGTGTTCCAGTAGTTCCAGGCCGCTCATACCCGGCATATTAATGTCGGATAAAATTAATACAAATTGGTGGTTTTGGCGGTTAAGATAATCCAGTGCTTCGTTACCGGAACTGGCGAAGGCAAAATCCATTTCACCGCTTTTGATTTCTTTTCTGAAGCGTTGTTCAAAAAGCGTTTTCATGTCTGCTTCGTCATCTACTACTAAAACTTTCATTTGGTTGTTGGTTTAATTATGTTGTATTTAATTTTATTCATTTTGTATTCGGAAACCAATTCTATTTCTGTTCTTTTGTTCAGGAGGTAAAATTAATTGTTTGATATATTGAAATACAAGCTCTATATCTGTGGTATTTTGTAACGATTGTCTTTCTAATTTTTCTATTTTCAATAATACATCTTTATAGTTCATGACATTGCCTGCATTTTTGTAAAAATCCTTACTATTTGTATGTTTACTGCTATTGCTCTATCACTATTCAATATACTTGCAAGCATTACAGTGCCATATTCTGTAAAGGCAAAAGGCAGATTTCTCGAAAATTTTAATGCCTCGAGGTGGTCACAATTTGTGACCACCTCATCCTTTTCAGCAGCAGTAAGTTGAAATATAAAATCTTCCGGAAAACGATTAATGTTTCTTTTAACCTGCTGATTTAACTGTTTTGTCGTAACTCCATACAGTTGTGCAAGGTCCTTATCTATCATGACTTTTTAATTTTTACTAACCCCCTTCAAGCGAGTTATGAAAGGTCTTTTACCAACTTTCTAATCAACTAATTAAGTATTTACAGCCTGTGTTGCTTCTATCTGTCCGAGGTATCGATAGCAGATATTTTGCCTGGTAGCCGTTTATACCTGCGTTGTTACGGCGTTCATTGTGGTAATAAAATAATGAATTCCGTGAACTGTCCTTCTTCAGTTTCCACTTTTAATTCTCCTCCATGGGCTTTAATAATATCGTAGGATAATGATAATCCCAATCCGGTTCCTTCTCCCGTTGGTTTAGTTGTAAAAAACGGTTGAAAGATATTATCAAGAATATTTTGAGGAATACCACTGCCATTATCTTTGATATAAATCTCTACTTTGCCATTTATTTTCTTTGTTCTTACAGAAACTGTTGGTTCATAACGGCCTTCAGCATTCAACTTTCCGCTTTCAGCCTTCAGCCTTTCACTTACGGCATAAAAAGCATTATTAAATAAATTTAAAAGAACTCTTCCGATATCCTGTGCAATGACATTTATGGTAGAAATACTTTCATCAAAATCTGTTTTCAAAGTCGCATTAAATGATTTATCTTTTGCCCTTAATCCATGATAGCTTAAGCGCAGATATTCATCACACAAAAGATTGATATCGGTTGGTTCTTTTTGTCCGGAACTTTTCCTTGAATGTTGCAGCATGCCTTTCACGATCGCATCGGCACGCTTTCCATGATGATTTATTTTCTCCTCATTGGCTTTGATGTCATTTAATATTGCTTCTTCCAGTTGTTCATCTCTTTCTGCCTGGGGCTTTAGGCGTTCGGCCTTTAGCTCTTCAATTAATTCTGCATTTACATCAGAGAAATTATTTACAAAGTTTAACGGGTTTTGAATTTCATGAGCGATGCCGGCAGTTAGTTCACCAAGCGAAGCCATCTTTTCTGATTGGATGAGTTGTGACTGGGCAGCTTTAAGGTCTTCAAGCGTGTGCTGTAATTCTTCTTTTTGCTTCGTAAGTTCTGCCGTACGTTGTGCCACCTGCACTTCCAGCTCGTCTTTCATCGAAGCCAAAATGGTTTTTTGTTCAGATTCTTCTTTTGTTTTGATTTTTTCTTTTTCAAGCGCTTTTCTCTGTTTGTTGATAATAAACCACATGACAATCATCCACACAATAGAAAATCCTACACCTGTGCTAAGGAGACTTTTGAGTGTGCTAAATTGTTTTTCATCTGCAAGATGGATGATATCGCTCAATACAGATAAAACGATAAATGGCGCGATGGCGAGAAGTACCGGCCTTGCCTGTTGAAATATTTCCTGACTGTATAAAATATAAATGAGGTAAATCAAAAGTAGATGCCCAAGCCATTTGGTAACCGGTTTTGCTGCATCAAATACTGCATAAGAAACGAGTAAAATGATAGCGGCATAAAAGAT
>JBQCFO010000234.1:0-3214 GCA_051959055.1 Ginsengibacter sp.
CACCAGCGCTGTTTCCTGTTGTTCCGCCAGCGCCAGCGGTAGTACCGGATGCTGAGTTTCCGCCTGCGGCGATAATACTTCCAACGCTGGTATTCGCTGTTGGAGTAGTACCTGAGCCGGTGGTGCCACCTCCCTGACCAATTGTAATCGTTAAATTGCCCCCAGGTGTAGTGGCAAATGCATTTTGAATAACATATGCGCCGCTACCACCGCCCGCTCCACCATTACCTGTTGTAAAACCGCCTGCCACTCCAGTACCCCCATTTCCTCCTGCACCCCATGCCTCCACTTTCATACAAGTAACACCTGCCGGTACGGGAAATATTCCTGAAGAATTAAAAATAGCAGGAGAAGTAATTAAGCTTACTATTGAATTAACGTTGTTTACACTAACCGTAATGGTTCTTGCTGTAGTACCGGTGGTGTTTCTTGCAACTTCAATTGAAAGACGAAGACGGTCGGTGGCACCCCAGGTTTGGGCGGTTGAAAAGCTCAATAAAGCACTATAAATACCGGTATTGCTAAATTGAGTAGAGTAATTTGTGGAAGCCTGCACAACGCCGCTTGAATTCACTCTTTGCAACCTGAATTGTGAATTAAAATTGCCATTACTAGATGCAGCGCTTACGTTTATAGAAACTGAAAAAGCATTTGCGGTTATAGGAGAATTAGTGATAGTAAATGCCAATTCTTCTGTAAGGGTTGTGGTGGCATTCCCACCTGATATTACAGTAAGAGTTCCGGTCCCTTGTGTTGTTGACAGATCATAAACATTACCACCTGTGCCTGGGTTCGTTTGAGTGTTTTTTAAATATAAAATAGTTTGTCCGAATGTTTGGTTTATAAAAAACAAGCTTGCTATCAAAAAAGCAACAGTTAGGAGGCATGATTTAAGTAAAGTTTTTTTCATACACAAAAACTTGTCCTTGTTTGTAGGAGGCAAAAAACTTTTCATAGCAGCTTTATTGAAGGTTAAAGATTTAAAGAAAGGAATGTATTCGTCTATACGAAAAGGGTGCAGATGGTTATTCTTAAAAAGAGAAATTCCACTTATTTCTTTGTTTACTGCTTTTTGTTTCCATTCCGGATCCCAAAACAGTTTTGTTTTCTCACTGGTATTCAAATTTTCCTTTTTCCCAAAAAAATCAGTGAAAAAAGCAGGCATCTTTTTATGAGTCCTGACGGCAGAGGTAGAATTTTTCATAAATCTGTTTTAAATGGATAATTTTTAAGAATGTTATTGCCAGTTGCTGGTATTTCCAAAGAATCAGAGCTATCCGGTTGGCGACATATTTTATTCAAAAACGCAAATTGTAAATCGCGGTTATTTATGCTTTTACTGCAAATGCCCTTGTTGTTTTTTCTGAAAAATTGTGAAACGAAAGGAATAACAAAATGGATGAAGACATCTTCCATTTGATAAAGAAGAAAGTTGAATAAATGCAATAAACAGGCGTGTAAATAATCACTCATACTGAAAGTTTTAATTCAGAAATAATCGATAAAAACACTTCAATGGTGAGAGATAATGGTTATTTAACAGAAATTGGAAATGGAAACTTAGCTGTGGAGATCGTGAATGACTTTATATCATTATGCCATGCATTCTAAATACAAATACTCATGTTGGATGATACTGATTTCACAAAGGATATTTTAAGGGTAATTCCGGTTATTATTTTAAATAATAACTTATAATAAATGAAGGAAAATGTGCGAAACCGAGGTAGGAGATTGATCAAAGGATGTTGAAAAATGCCGCTTGATAACTGGTAACAATATTATACAAAAAAATCGTCTGTTAACATTTTTTTTGCGAATATGACTTTTAAATGACAACTAATGGAAAGCTCACTTTCGGGCTTGTTCTGAATTTAATACATGATCTTAATGACTTTCAAAGTTCCATCCGGTTTCTTTATTTCCAACTGATAAATTCCGTGCGCGAGGTAATAACTCCAGGGAATCGTTTCAATGAAATTTACACCAGTAATTACTGTTTGTTTTGTTACTATTGTCTTACCCAATGCATCGAGTAGCCTGATGCGATACCTCCCTTTTGATTCATTTATAAATTGAAGATGAATCATCCCATCAGTAACCGGATTTGGATAAATTTTTATTGAGGAATTTGGATAAGCGATTGTTACCTCTGCTACATTGCTATAACTGATTTTTCCATTATTGCCTGAATATCTGATCCGGTAATAATGATTTCCAGAGGTTACCTGTTTATCCACCCATTCATAATTTTGAGGATCATTTCCGGTTACAGGAATATCGGCTTCTTTTACAAAGTTTACTCCATCCATCGAGCCTTCTAATTGATATTGCCGGATGTTATTTCCGTTTTTTACCTTCCAGTTTACTGCTATATCTGCATCCAACTGATCGGCAGTGAGAGAAATAAATGGTATCCCCACTTCAACCGGAGACGCCGATGCAAATACAATGCGGAAGCGCCCAGGAGCATAAGAACCAACTGCGTTTGTAACTACAAATCTGTCTTCTGTGACACCGTCCATTTCTAACGACTTGCTCGTGTTGAGATAGGTATCTTCTATGTATCCCTGCACTCCAAAAGCAGATAAGCCGGTTGCGGCGAAAACGATCTTGTATGGTTGTGAGCGCAATCCGGAAAAATTATAAAAAATCGTGTCTGTTGATTGAACACCACTTCTTCTTTCTATTGCCAGCATATTTCCATCAGAAATAATCCCGAAATTCTCAGAGGTATTGATCATTTTGCGCGCATCCATTCCATCTATTTTATTGCTAAAACCGGGGTTGTATTGTAACAAATTGCCATCGGCGAGGTAAGCGCTATCTGGTATGCCGTATAAAGTTGCGCTTAATTCTGCTGTATTGGATAAATTCTCATTTGTATTTTCTTCTCTCAATACCAACGTGCTGCCATTTACTTTACAGTTTTCATTGAATGAAACGGTGCCATTGCTACCTTTTGCTGCTACAAAAAAGGCCTGTCCACTCTGAATGGTATTGCTGATGCCTGTATAGCTTCCTCCTCCGGGTGTGGCATAATAATTACCACCTGTTCCTTGATAAAGTGTCTGAAAAGCGCCTAGGCCGTATGCGCCTGCCAGTTTGGGATCCCATACATAATAGAAATCCTGCACGCCTCCGGTTTTAGTAATATTATGAAGGTCTATTGCCGCTGCATAGGGATTTCCAATTGATTCAAAATTTCCTGCAA
>JBQCFO010000235.1:0-4167 GCA_051959055.1 Ginsengibacter sp.
AAAGTTAACAATCCAAAACAAGCGATAGCAATTGGATTATCAGAAGCAAGAAAAGAAGGTGATAAAGTGCCACCGGAAAAATCAAAGTCAAAATCTTCTTCAAAAAAATCAGCACATAAAAAGTCTGCATCTAAAAAATCTGCATCCAAAAAAGAGTCGCCCAAAAAATCAGCCGCGAAAAAAGCAACACCTAAAAAAGCGGCTCCGAAGAAATCTGCTTCAAAAAAATCGGGCAGTAAAAAATCTGCGCCGAAAAAAACAGCAGCGAAAAAAACATCCGGCAAAAAGAAATAGGCACGTACAAACAGGAAAACAAAAACCGTTTGGAAACAGGCGGTTTTTTATTTTCCCATTTTCCATTACCTGATTAAAACTCCATTCCCAAATTGTACATCACAAACGTCCATATATCGGCAGTCTCATCAATTTGTTTACTGGTCGGTTTTCCTGCACCATGCCCTGCTTTTGTTTCTATCCGAATCAGTATAGGATTGCTTCCGTTATTATCAGCTTGTAAAGTTGCAGCAAATTTAAAACTATGCGCCGGTACCACTCTGTCGTCGTGATCACCGGTGGTAATTAATGTAGCCGGATATTTTACACCGGGTTTTAAATTTTGTAAAGGAGAATATTTAATTAAATTTTCAAAATCTTCTTTACTATCACTCCTGCCATATTCTGTAGCCCAGGCCCACCCAATGGTAAATTTATGATAGCGCAACATATCCAACACACCAACTTGCGGAATCGCGACTTTAAAAAGTTCAGGTCTTTGTGTCATTACCGCGCCAATTAATAAACCTCCATTGCTTCCTCCACGAATAGCCAATTTATTGGGATTGGTATATTTTTTATCAATTAAAAACTCCGCTGCTGCAATAAAATCGTCAAAAACATTTTGTTTGTTTTGAAGCATTCCCCCTTTGTGCCATGCTTCTCCATATTCACTTCCTCCGCGCAGATTTACTTCCACATAGACGCCGCCTTCTTCAAGAAAAAATGCATTTGAAATAGAAAATACAGGAGTCATTGCAATATTAAATCCGCCATACCCATAAAGCATTACAGGATTATTTCCGTTTAATTTTAACCCTTTTTTATAAGTGATAAACATCGGAATTTTAGTGCCGTCTTTGCTGATACAAAATGATTGCAAAGTCAGGTAATTATCCGCGTTTATTTTCGCTTCGCTTTTGCGGAAGAGAGTTGATTTGCCTGTAGGGATATCATATCTGAAAATCGTATTTGGTGAATTGAAGGAAGTGTAGGAATAAAAAATCTCTTTATCTTTTTTGTACCCATTGAATCCGCCTGCAGTACCGATGCCGGGCAATTCTATTCCTTGCACATTATGACCTTTATAATCTGTTTGATAAACTCTGGAGGAAGCATCCTGCAAATAGGTCAGGAATAATTTTCCACCGGCAGTTCCTACCGATTCCAGTAATTCTTTTCTTTCAGGAATGATTGTTTCCCAATTTTCTTTTGAAGGACTTTTTGGATCAATTGATACGACTTTATAATTCGGAGCGCTATCATTTGTTCGAACCAATAATCTGTCACCATCATTATCAATAAAATTTGATTCGGTATCAAATCCTTTTACCAATAAGATAAAATCATTTTTTGAAGAGTTATTTTCCAGATCTTTCACCCATAGTTCAGAGCCACTGGTTCCCTCGCTTTTTGTGATTACTAAGAAATGCTCATCTTCTGAAAGAGCGGCGGTTATTACTCTTAACGGATGCTCTCTGTCTTCGTAAATTAATACATCCTCACTTTGAGTGGTTCCTATTTTATGATAATATACTTTATGAAACTCATTCTGTGTAGTAAGTTTATTTTTTTCATTGGGAGCAGGATAGCGGCTGTAATAAAAACCATCATCGCCCTTCCAGGATGCACCACTAAACTTGATGAAATTCAATTTATCTTTCAATAAGCTTTTATCCTTTACATTCATGATATGCGCATCTTCCCAATCGCTTCCTGCTTGTGCTATAAAGTACACTGCGTATTTACTATTTTTACTAAAAGACAAAGTTCCGATGGCAGCGGTTCCGTCTTTGCTCATCTGATTTGGGTCAATAAAAACTTCCGGTTCCGACTCAAACCCTTTCTGACGGTATAATACTGATTGATTTTGCAATCCGTCATTTTTATAAAAATAATCATAATCACCTTGCTTGAAAGGTGAACCATATTTGGTATAATTCCACAATTCTTCAAGACGTTTTTTCACTTTTTCACGAAATGGAATTTTAGACAAATAACTTTCAGTTACTTTATTTTCTTCTCTCACCCACGTCATCGTTTCGGGGCTGTTATCATCTTCCAGCCACCTGTATGGATCTTTTATGGTGGTTCCAAAATAGTTATCGGCTTGATCTACTTTTTTTGTGTCAGGATATTTTATCTGCGAAAAAATTTGTGTATTAATTGCCATTAGAAAAGTAAAAAGAAAAATCCTCATAAGAATTCATTTATTCATGAAGATAAAGGATTCAAAGAATGAAATTAAAAAACCGGTGCGTCGTCCGAAAATATTTTTATTTTAAATGACCTGCGGTAAAAGGATAAATAAGGTGGATTCTTATTTTCATTTTATGAAAATAAACCCTAAAAAAATTTTACCCAATGCCATTAGTAGCAACTTCTCTGTTTATTTTTGCTACCAATCCTTGCAAAACCTTTCCTGGACCACATTCTGTAAATTCTGTTGCACCATCGGCAATCATTTGTTCTATAGTTTGTGTCCATTTTACAGGACCGGTTAATTGTGCAATCAGATTTGATTTTATTTCTACAGGATCGGTTACAGCTTTGGCAGCAACATTTTGATACACCGGGCAAAAGGGAGTCTCAAATCTTGTTTTTTCTATTGCTTCAGACAATTCGTCTTTTGCAGGTTGCATTAATGGAGAATGAAAAGCGCCGCCTACAGGAAGTAGCAACGCGCGTTTTGCGCCGGCTTCTTTTAATAATATACAAGCTTCTTCAATACCTTTTATAGATCCTGAAATTACAATTTGGCCCGGGCAATTATAATTTGCAGGAACCACTATTTCATTCGTTATTGAATCACAAATTTCTTCCACTTTTTTATCATCAAGTCCGAGAACGGCTGCCATGGTGGAAGGATTTATTTCGCAAGCTTTTTGCATGGCTTTCGCCCTTATAGAAACTAAATTTAAAGCGTCATTAAAGCTCAAACATCCATTAGCAACCAGCGCTGAAAATTCACCGAGAGAATGACCGGCAACCATGTCCGGCTTCGTTGTTACAATAGCTTTAAAAGCAATTACTGAATGTAAAAAAATAGCCGGTTGCGTTACATTCGTTTGCTTTAATTCATCGGCAGTACCGTAAAACATTACATCCGAGATTGGAAAACCAAGAATCTCATTTGCTTCATCAAAAAGTAATTTTGCCTGTTCATTTTCATCATATAAATTCTTTCCCATGCCAATAAACTGAGAACCTTGTCCCGGAAAAATAAACGCGTGTGCCATATTTTGTTTTTTGTTTTTATCTTCTTTTAACTAAGTCTGCCTGTATTAAATTAATAAATTCATTGCGGGTACTTTGCTTTTCGAATTCGACATGAAAAGCAGAAGTGGTTGTTACCGAATTCTGTTTGGATATGCCGCGCATCATCATGCACAAATGTTCTGCTTCAATAACGACCGCAACTCCCAGTGGATTCAAGGTTTCCTGTATCGCATTTAAAATTTCCGTTGTCAACCTTTCCTGCACCTGCAATCTTCTTGCAAATACATCCACAACCCTGGCAATTTTACTCAGACCAGTTATCCATCCATTGGGGATATATGCAACATGTGCTTTGCCAAAAAAAGGCAACATGTGGTGCTCGCACAAACTGTATAATTCTATATTTTTTACAATCACCATTTCACTGATATCTTCATGAAATTTTGCTGAATTTAAAATTGCCTGAGCATCTATTCCATAGCCCTGGGTGCAGTACTGCATAGCCTTTGCCACCCGTTCCGGAGTTTTTAAAAGACCTTCTCTGTCTGGATTTTCGCCAATTAACTTTATAGTGCTGCGATAGTTCTGCATTAAGTCTTTGGTAATATCTTCGTCGTAATGTTCAATTTTTTTATAAGCCATAAAAACATTTTTTTTAAGAAATAAAATCAGGAT
>JBQCFO010000236.1:0-8949 GCA_051959055.1 Ginsengibacter sp.
GTGGTTCCGAGGTCAATACCTATAATCTTTGCCATAATTTGTAATTTATTTTTAATAATTTAATTTTTAACGACAAGGTTTGTGCCAACGGGGAAAAAATGTAAAAATGGCAGAATTCTTTTTGAAAAATCTTTAAGGGCCTTCTGCTATCATACTACTTGAAAAATAGGTAACCGTTTAATCTATAATAGCTGTGATTTCAATTTCAATTAACAGATCGTCATCAATAAGCCGGCTTACTTCTATCATTGTTGTCGCAGGTTTTATTTCTCTAAAAAAGAGAGCGTGTGCTTTTGCCACTTCCTGCCACCGGGAGATATCCGTAACATACATTCTGGTTCTGACAACATCCTGCAGATTGCTTCCCGCTTCCTGTAATATTTTTTCAATTTTTTGAAAAATAAAAACAGTTTGCGCATAAATGTCGCCCTTACCTACCACCTTGTCATTTTCGACAGCGGTAGTTCCTGACATCTCAATTGTATTACCGGCTTTAACTGCACGTGAATAACCTACTATATTTTCCCAGGGAGCGCCGGAACTGAGCAAAATTCTTTTTTGCATAGATTTCTGATTTAGCTAAAAATTCGTTTCTGATTTACTTTTTTTGTTCTGTCAAATTTATCATGCTTTTATTAATGCATTATTTTTTTTCAAAAAAATAAAATTTGAAGTAAAAGAAGAAATAATGGTAATTCTTATTTAAAGCTTTTAATATGCTTTTATAATCAGGAATCATTTTTATGGCGTTATTTTTTTTAGCATAATTAAGTTTTGATTTACCCTATAAATTTTTATTCTATTTTAAAAAATTATTTTTAGATTTGTCTAAATTTATTTTTACACGGCATGAAACTTTCTCAGAGTGAAGAGAATTATTTAAAAAGTATTTATAATTTACAGGTGAACACCGAAAAAGTAAATACAAACTCGCTGGCAAATTTTTTAAATACCAGCGCTGCTTCCATCACCGATATGCTCAAGAAATTAAACAGTAAAAAGCTGCTTGAGTACAAAAAATATCATGGATTCCGGTTGAATGAAGCGGGTAATGAACAAGCTTTAAAAATTATCAGGCGGCATCGCTTGTGGGAATACTTCCTGGTAGCCAAACTGGGTATGGAATGGGAAAAAGTCCACGACATTGCCGAAGAACTGGAACACGTAAGCAGCCCCGAGTTAATTAATAAACTGGATGAATATCTCGGAAAACCAAAGGTGGATCCACATGGGGATCCGATACCCGATGAGAAAGGAAAAGTCGTTTTATTAAAACAAAAGCCATTAAAAGATTTGGCTGTAAAAAAGCATGCAATTGTTAGCTCAGTAAGTAACCAGGGAGTCGAGATGATGGAAATGCTGAATCATTATGGCATCGGTATTGGCTCACAAATTAAAGTATTGAAGGCATTTGAATTTGACGGTTCACTGCAAATAAAAATTGCACGCCAACCTGAATGCATCATCAGCGGAATGGCCGCACAAAATATATATGTTTATGATAATGGAGAGAACCTATGAAGATCAGTCATTGAGCGAAATACATGGAAGTATTGATACAAAAAAAAGAAAAGGATGGAGAAAAATATTTTCTTTTTTAGGGCCGGCATATCTCGTGAGTGTGGGATACATGGATCCGGGCAACTGGGCTACCGATCTCCAGGGAGGAAGTAAATTTGGATATTCGCTTATCTGGGTTTTATTGATGAGCAATTTAATGGCATTGCTGCTGCAGGGATTATCAGCCAGGCTTGGAATTGTGCGCGGACGTGATTTGGCACAGGCTAATCGTGAAGAGTATCCCAGGTTTTTAAATTTCATTCTGTACATTCTTGCTGAAATAGCTATTGCTGCCTGCGATCTTGCGGAGGTGCTTGGAATGGCAATTGGCATTCAGTTACTTACCGGATTGCCCTTAATCTGGGGAGTTTCCATTACCGTTTTAGACACATTTCTCCTGCTTTATCTGCAAAAACTGGGCATGAAAAAAATGGAAGCTTTTATTATTGCGCTCATTGCGGTTATTGCAGTTGCATTTCTGATACAGATTATCATGGCAGCGCCGGATGTCCGTGAAGTAGCGTCCGGTCTTGTTCCTACCCTGCAAAACAATGAAGCACTTTACATTGGAATCGGAATTATCGGAGCTACCGTAATGCCTCACAATTTATATTTACATTCCGCTTTGGTACAATCCAGAAAGATAGACCAGACACCAGCGGGTATAAAACAAGCAATCAAATTTAACCGGATAGACAGTACGATTGCTTTGAACATTGCGTTCCTGGTGAATGCTGCCATTCTTATTTTGGCCGCTACGGTATTCTTTAAATCCGGAAATTCTGATGTAGCGCGAATAGAAGATGCTTATAAATTATTACCCGGTTTTTTGGGAAATCTTGCACCGTTTTTATTTGCGATAGCATTGATTGCAGCCGGACAAAGTTCCACCGTTACCGGCACTCTTGCAGGACAAATTGTAATGGAAGGATACCTTAGTTTGAGAATAAATCCGTGGGTAAGAAGATTAATCACCAGGCTGATCGCAATTATTCCTACTGTGATAGTCATCCTCATTTATGGGGATGAAGAAGTAGATGCGTTATTAATTTTCAGCCAGGTGATCTTAAGCCTGCAACTTGGTTTTGCAGTCATTCCACTGATACATTTTGTGAGCGATAAATCCAAAATGGGAGAATTTGTAATTAATCCTGTTACAAAAATATTTGCATGGGCGATAGCCGGTGTACTCGTTTATCTTAACTTTAAAATGCTTGTGAATGAGGCGATGCCGGTATTTGAAGGAAGCAATGTTTTTCTTCAGATAATTATTGCATCTGCCGGTATATTCTTTACAGGCTTGCTACTTTATATTCTCGCTGAACCGGTTATTGCAAAAAGAAAATTAAAAGCAACTATTAAAATTCATCCTGAGATGGAAAAAATCATTTTAGAGATTCCGGAATACAATAAAATCGCTGTAGCTCTTGATTTTTCTGATAATGATAAAAAATTAATCAGTTATGCCGTAGGTCAGGGAAATGCGCATACAGAATACATTTTGATTCATATTGTAGAAAGCGTATCAGCGAAGCTTTGGGGCAGTCAGAGTTATGATTATGAAACGAAAAAAGATCAGATGCAACTGGATACTTATGTAAATGATTTAAACCAAAACGGATTCAATTCAACAAGCCTTCTTGGTTTTAAAAATCCTGCCAAAGAAATTGTAAGGTTGGTGAAGGAATCACAAGCTGATATGCTGGTCGTAGGCGCACATGGACATCGGGGTATTAAAGATTTGATTTACGGCCAGACTGTAAATACTGTAAGGCATGAATTAAAAATACCTGTATTAATGGTGAGTTTGAAGGATTAATGAGGGGTGAATTGGGAATGGGAATTGGGAATAGTGAATAGAAATGGTGAATTTTAAAAATGCTAAGCTAGTATTTAGGAGCCTCCTATTTTTTTTACTTCATCAGAAATCTTCTGGTTCCATTCCTTTTGTTTTTCCACATCCATACTGTTTTTTGTTTCGTTGTCATACTCATGTTGCCAGGCAACACTTTCTTCATATACTTTATCAAAAATCGAATACAATAACTTTCTATAATTGTTTTTGTTAAAATGTGCTTTTCTAATTTCATTCACTAATTTTTGTGCATAGATCCGGGTAATATCAAAATGATGTTGTTCATGTTCCAAATGATATGAACCATCGATGCCAGGTTTTTTCCATGAATCCTGTTTGATAAAAAAAGTATAAACACCTACAGAAATGTGAAGGTGATTCTCACCATCATCTTCCATTTGTGAATTGAAAGAAAACCCGGACGCAGTCATAGCTCCCCATTTTGCTGCGGGTGGCACTTTTCCCTGAAAATCCTGCCAGGCAAGCTTCCTGTTGAAATCATAATAAATTGTATCGCTTGCTGGTTTGTTTAATTTATTTTCGATAAAAACATTTACACTTATTTTTTGAGAAAGTATTGGGGAAGAAAAAAGGAATAAGAGAGAAATAAAAAATGTTCTTTTTCTGACAGGCATGAATAAAAGTTGTTAGTAAAAATCATGTTTGCCATTGAAATAAAAAAGTTAAAAGCTAAGCGATGCATCACCAATTACTTACTGAGTTAAGTTACAACTTAATTTCTAACTTTCAATTCTCAATTCTTAATTCTTAATTGAAACCTCCTTATCCAAATAAGTATCTGCGGATCCAGCTATCGCATCCATTGATTGCTCATTCATACATTTAAAATGGCCAAGCGGACATTTATCAAAACCAGTTTTCGAACAGGGCCGACACCATAACTTATTTACCTGGAAAACTTCGTAATTTGTCTGGTACGGTGTCATTCCAAATGACGGAACCGTATTCCCCCAAACAGAAAGAATATTTTTTTTGAAAGCGGCGGCAATATGCATCAAGCCTGTATCGTGGCTGATCACTAATTTGGCATTGCGAATAATATCTGCTGATTCATTTAATGAAAATTTACCGCAGGCATTATAAATTTTTATCGCATCTGATTCTGCTATTTTTTCTCCATTTTCAAAAGCATCTTTTCCTCCCAATAAAATAATGGGGAACTTAATTTTTTCAACCAGCTCTTTTAATTTTTTCGCTGGTAGTTTTTTGGTATGGTGAGCAGCGCCAATAGCAATGGCAACATAGCCATGCAAATGAGAAAAAGGTATATCACTTTCTTTTACCTTTTCAATTTCAGGGATAAAATAATCAAGTCCAAGGTTGTCATTTATCACACCTAATTTCTGGACTGTTGCCATATATCTGTCCACGATGTGAACGTGCGGCATCCGGTTTATTTTAAAATTGGTGTACAACCATTTTTTTATATTCAATTTATTAAAAGAATAAAAAGGAATATCACGAATTAAATTTTTGATGCGCAAAGTGCGAAGATTGTGATGCAGGTCTATGATGAAATCATATTCTTCATTTTCTATCTCACCAATGGTTTTATTTAAATTGTCCTGCAATAATAAAACTTTATCCAGGTAGGGATTTGACAGCACAATTCCTGCAAATTTTTTTTTAGTCAAATAATGAATCGTAGCCTGCGGATATTTTTTTCTCAAACAACGGATAACAGGCGTCGTAAGTACAATATCGCCGATAGAAGAAAAACGAATAATGAGAAATTTCAGATTATTATTGTCGGTTGCAGAAGGAGAACGATCCCAGATTCTATTATAAAATTTTTTAAAATTCAATCAAATGAACTTTTATTTAAATCAAATTTTTTCAAAAATCGAAATTAAGAAAAGTTATCTCACAATAAAGTAAGACCTGCACTCCGGTAAGCCGGGAATAATGCAGATTAATTTCCGACAGGTTTAGGTTTCTTTTTAGGACCAAATACTTTCCACAAAACCGGAAATGTGGTAACAACCACGATCCCAATAACGATGACTTCGAGGTGTTCTTTTAAATCAAAATTAAACTCTTTCATGATAAACCTTTGTAAAAAATGCCCTCCAAGCAACATGCTTCCTACCCAAAGAATACAACCTAAAAAATTATAGAACGCGAATTTTTTTCTGTCCATTTGTACAATACCCGCTACAATCGGCGCAAATGTTCTGATAAAAGGTACAAAGCGGGCAATTATTATGGCGCCTCCACCATTCTTTTCATAAAAATCATGCGCCTGCATCAAATGTTTTTTTCGGAAGAAAAATGAATCTTTCCGATCGTATAAAAAAGGTCCGCTTTTTTTGCCAAACCAATACCCTACAAAGTTTCCTACAATCCCGGCAGTAGTAATCAGCAACCAAAGAATCGATAGATCGAGCCATTCATTATGTGATGGAAATAACGCTGCAGTTACTATCTGATCGCTGTAAATTCCTGTCACAAAAAGCAAAGCATCGCCGGGTAAAAAAAAACCGGCAAATAAACCGGTTTCGGCAAATACAATAAAAACAATCATCCACAAACCACCATGTTCGATATAAAATTGCGGGTTCAATAAATCCTTTACAGTTATTCCCAGAATGTACAACAGATCCACTTACAATAATTTTAATGAAATAATTTTTAAACTCTTAAAGCATAATATCCGATAAAGAAACAACAAAAATTCTTAAAGAAAAGGGAAATCATTTATTCCGCTACAAAAGCCAATGCTTTCTGCTGATCAAACTCTCCCTCCCACTTTGCAATTACACAACTTGCCAAAGTGTTTCCAATTACATTTACCGAAGTACGCGCCATATCCATCAATTCATCAATTCCCAAAATCGCCATCACTGGCCATAATGGCAATCCAAAAGAAGAAACTGTTCCCAATAAAATAACCAAAGATGCACGGGGAACGCCAGCCACACCTTTGCTGGTAAGCATCAAAGTAAGCCCCATAATCAGTTGCGTAACAAACGGCATGTGCATTCCGGCAGCCTGAGCCACAAAAACACTTGCCAGCGACAAATACAAAGTGGTTCCATCCAGGTTAAAGGTATATCCGGTGGGCAATACAAAAGATACAATTTTTCTGGGTACACCAAATTTCTCCATATTTTCCATCGCAATGGGAAGTGCCGATTCAGAGCTCGTCGTTGCAAAGGCAATTGCTACCGGTTCTGAAACGGCTTTGATAAACTGACGGACAGGAATTTTTAAAAAGTAAGCAATTGAAAAAAGAATTACTCCAACAAAAACCAGTAAAGAGGCATACAAAGTAAGCAGCAATTTTACCAAAGAAAAAAGAATATCAAGGCCCAGATGTCCAACAGTAACAGCAATGGCAGCTCCCACACCAAAAGGTGCAAAATGCATAATAATGTTGGTAAATTTGAACATCGTTTCTGCAAGGCTTTCTGAAAAACTCAACATCGGTTTGCGTTTTTCTTCTTTTACCATTGCCAGCCCAATTCCGAAAATGACGCTAAAAACAACGATGGGCAATACATCGCCGTTATACATGGATTTAATAATATTTTCGGGAAAAATATGCAGCAAAACATCCTGCCATGTTTGAGGAGCGGTGGGCGGTAGTTCTTCATGAAAACCTGGTGGAATATGAATACCAACGCCTGCCTGGGAAATATTAATAGCAATAAGTCCTATGATTAAAGCGATGGTTGTTACCACTTCAAAATACAGAATAGATTTCCATCCCATTCTTCCAACCTGTTTTAAATCTGAATGACCAGCGATGCCAACAACCAATGTAGAAAAAAGAATGGGAGCGATGATTGTTTTTACCAGGCGCAAAAATATCTGGCTAAGTACCTTTAAGTCCTTCGCGATTTCCGGAAAATCCAAACCAATCTCCACTCCGATCATCATACTCACAAGAATCCATGTGGTGAGCGTGCGTTTATAAATTGCAAAAAGAATTAAAGAGCCAATAAAAATCCATCTAAGAATTCTTAAAAACAAAGGTGACAGACTGTTGAAATTATAAATGTCAATAAGATGAAAGATCGCAGTAATTGTGAGCGTAATGAAAACAAGAAGAATGCTTTTTCTTTTATTCATAAAACAGTTAAAAGATTAGCGTCAAAACTAAGAAATAGAACGTAAAGAAAGTTAGGTAATTTGTTTTTGAAAAATAAAGATCTGCTTGTTTTGAAATCGCTATTTCCATTTACAGTAAAAGAACAAATATCTTCTTTTTCTATTTTTAAATTGATAAATAAAAAGGACAAACGGAATAAATGCAGTTATAAGCGATAAATAATAAAACAATAATGTGATTATATTTGCCCAATGATTGTGAATAATGCCTTAATAGACAAACTGGCTCACCTTTCCCGTCTTGAATTTGATGATGAAGAAAAAGAGGTTATTAAAAATGACCTGGAAAAGATGATTGGTTTTATTGATAAGCTAAACGAGCTGGATACAACAGGTGTAGAGCCTTTGTTGCACCTGAGCGAAAATGTAAATATCTTTAGGACCGACACAGTAAAAGGACAAATAAGCAGAAAAGATGTTTTCAAAAATGCACCCTTGCATGATGATGAATTTTTTAAAGTACCAAAAGTGATAAAGAAATAATCTGAAAATCTGAAAATCTGAAAATGTCAAAATGTGAAAATGTGAAAACGAAAAAACAGTTATTTCTTTGTTTACTGAACTACAATTGAGAAATTGAAACTAAGAACTACGAAAGTAAAAATATATGTCTTCGATCATAAAATTAGAAAATATTCAAAAAAGTTATTACCTCGGAAAGCAGGAGTTAAAGGTGTTGAAAGGAATTTCTGTGGAAATTTTTAAGAACGAATATGTGGCCCTGATGGGGCCGAGTGGTAGTGGAAAATCCACCCTGATGAATATTCTCGGTTGCCTCGACTCTCCTACCGCCGGAAGATATATTTTAAATGGCGAAAATGTGAGTAAAATGCCTGATGACGACCTGGCAGATGTCCGCAATAAAGAGATTGGATTTGTGTTTCAACAATTTAATTTATTGCCCAGGCTAACGGCTGCGGAAAATGTGGCGCTGCCTCTTATTTATAACGGAACTACCAAAAAAGTAAGAACCGAATTGGCGTTGGAAATGTTGGATAAAGTAGGCCTGGCAGACAGAAGCCATCATAAACCAAATGAGCTTTCAGGAGGACAAAATCAGCGCGTGGCCATTGCACGGGCTCTTGTTAATAATCCTTCTATCATTCTTGCCGACGAACCCACCGGTAACCTGGATTCTAAAACATCTGTGGAAATCATGAATATTTTTGACAAAATACAATCGGATGGGAATACCGTTATTTTAGTAACCCACGAAGAAGATATTGCAGAATTTTCTCACCGCATTATCCGCTTAAGAGATGGCCTTATTGAAAGCGATCGTCTGAATGAAAAGAAAATGGTTACGGTTGGATAAATCAAATCTAAAATTAAAATCAGCATTAATATATAATTCCTTTCTTACTCCCTTTAAATGCTGAATGTCAGGTTTTTGTTTACCC
>JBQCFO010000237.1:0-6087 GCA_051959055.1 Ginsengibacter sp.
TCCTGCAAATGTTTTGGATCTCTATCCATCGTTCTTGCCACAAAAGTAGCATCAGCGCCAAGTGCAAGTGCAGACGGATTAAAAGGATGATCAATGCTACCAACCGGAGAGCTTTTCGTGATTTTTCTTTGTTCGCTGGTAGGAGAATATTGGCCTTTTGTCAAACCATAGATCTCATTGTTAAAAAGCAAAACATTTACATCAAAATTGCGCCGAAGCAAATGAATGGTATGATTTCCACCGATGCTCAAAGAGTCACCATCTCCTGTTACAATCCATAAACTCAATTCAGGGCGGCTGGCTTTTAATCCACTTGCAATAGCAGTTGCGCGGCCATGAATACTATGCATGCCGTATGTGTTCATATAATAAGGAAAGCGGCTGCTGCAGCCAATTCCGGAAATAATCACAAAATTTTCCTTCGGAATTCCCAAAGTTGGAAATACTTTTTGTACCTGCGCCAAAATTGAATAATCTCCGCAACCCGGGCACCATCGTACTTCCTGGTCGGTCATAAAATCTTTGGAAGTTAGTTTTTGCGGAGCAATAGCAATATCATTCATCTCAAAAAATTAGGACGTCAAAGTTACTATATATGCAATAACCGGAATGTATATGAATTGTGAAATGCGGAAATTTTGAACGGGAGCACTAAAGCGGCCTGAACCATAAATGGTAATAAAATGAAAAACCACATTATTTCTTGCTTTACTGCAACATTAGCATTTCCCTTAAAAAAAAATTTGGCAGATAAAAATTCTACCCACAACTTTGCGCGCAGTTCTTTGTGATTCACTTATCAAGAAAGGCAGAGGGATATGGCCCGATGACGCCTTAGCAACCTAAAATGGTTTTAAAAACATTAAAAGGTGCTAATTCCATTCCGACAAAAGTCGGAACAGATAAGACAGATTCAAGTTTTAATAAAAATGATTGGCCTTGCCGGTTTAAAATATATTAACTCACCTGATTCTGTCAGGTGAGTTTTTTTTTGCTCCAAAATGAGGCTTAAAAAAACTTCCCTGGCGTGTAAGCGTTGTTTTTCGCTTCTTTTTTGATAATCGTTTAGGAAGAATTGAAAAATTTTTATTAAAACTTTTAAAATCAAAAAAATGAGCAACGCAACACAGCTTCTTCACAACATTCCTTCAGATCCCTTGACCGGCGCTATTTCTGTGCCTATTTACCAGACATCGACTTTTGTACAGGACGCTCCCGGCGAAAACAAAGGCTACGATTATTCACGTACCGGAAATCCAACAAGAGCTACTCTTGAATCGATAATTGCAAAATTGGAAAACGGCAACACGGGAGTAGCTTTTGGCAGCGGCCTTGCGGCTATTGATGCAGTTGTGAAATTATTATCCGCCGGTGATGAGATTCTTGCCGTAGATGATATTTATGGTGGCGCATTTCGTCTCTTTACCCATATTTATGAAAAATTTGGCATCAAAGTAAATTATACCGATACTACAAAAATTGAAAATGTAGTGGATGCCATTACCCTGAAAACAAAATTGATTTGGGTAGAAACACCAACCAATCCTACATTGAAGATTTCTGATATTGCTTCCATCGCTGAAGTGGCGAAAGCAAATAACTGTCTCTTTTGTGTAGATAATACTTTTGCATCACCTGTTTTGCAAAAACCTTTGGACCTGGGAGCGGATATTGTGGTTCACAGCGCAACAAAATATCTTGGAGGCCACAGCGATCTGATTGCAGGATTGGTAATTACAAAAAGCAAAGAACTAGGTGATAAAATAAAATTTATTCAAAATGCAAGCGGTGCCATTCTCGGGCCATTCGATAGCTGGCTTGCGATCAGAGGCTTGGAAACAGTGCATTTGAGGGTAAAGCAACATTGTGAAAATGCGCAGAAAGTGGCAGAATTTTTAGAACAGCAAACTGAAGTGGATAAAGTATTTTACCCGGGATTAGCTGCTCATTTTAATCATGAAATTGCCAAAAAACAATCCACAGGTTTTGGTGGAGTGGTTTCATTTTCTTTAAAAGAAGATACGATTGAAGCGGCAAAAATATTTGTAACCAATACGCATTATTTCAAATTGGCAGAAAGCCTCGGTGGAATAAAAAGTTTGCTTTGCCATCCTGCAAGCATGACTCATAAATCAATTCCTGCTGAAATAAGAAGAGCCACAGGAGTTTCTGATGGCCTTATTCGTTTATCTGTAGGAATTGAAGAGGCAGAAGATTTGATAGAAGATTTGAAGCAGGCTTTGAAAAAAGTGAATTCCACTTCCCCGGTTGGTGTTCTCGCCAACGAAAACGATGGTTATTAGTGTGGCCGAGCACACTTCCTGCTGACGCGGATGGTAGGGATGCCAACCGGAATTCGGAAAAAAACAGAATTAGTAAAACATTTTAAACAACAAAAATGGAAACCCATAAGAAATTAGTTTTAGGAATCTTTGGATTCGGCGTGGTTGGTGAAGGGCTTTATAAAGTGCTCAACCAAACATCCTCATTAAATGCGGTCATCAAAAAAGTATGTATTAAAAACATCCAAAAAAAAAGAAACGCTCCTGCAAAATTATTCACTGCGGATCGCAATATTTTGCTCAATGATCCTGAAATAAACATCATTGTAGAATTGATAGACGATGCAGACGCGGCTTATGAAATTGTAAAAACAGCTTTTATAAACGGAAAATCAGTAGTAAGCGCCAGTAAAAAAATGGTTGCTGAGCATTTGCCCGAATTATTGGAACTGGAACAAAAAACCGGCGCTTCGTTTCTTTATGAAGCAGCTTGTTGCGCTTCGATTCCTGTAATTAGAAACCTGGAAGAATATTATGACAACGACCTTTTACATTCCATAAATGCGGTTGTTAATGGCTCTACCAATTATATTCTGACAAAGATGTTTGAAGAAAAACTTTCTTTTAAAAATGCATTATTGCAGGCACAGCAACTCGGTTTTGCAGAAAGCAATCCGGTATTGGATGTAGAAGGGTATGATGCACTTAATAAATGGACTTTTTTATTGACACATGCTTATGGCATCTTGCCGAAAAAAGACGATCTCGTTTTCACAGGCATACAAAGCATTACAGCAGAAGATGCGCAACAGGCTGAGAAAAAAGACTGTGTGATAAAACTGGTAGCGTCTGCAAAAAAATTAAAGAATGGAAAAGTAGCCGCTTTTGTATTGCCACAATTTGTAAAAAAAGACGACCAGCTGGCTTTTATTAAAAATGAATACAATGGAGTGGTGATAGAAAGTTCCTTTGCAGACAAACAGTTTTTTTATGGAAAAGGAGCCGGCAGTTTGCCGACCGCATCAGCCGTATTGAGCGATATATCAGCATTGCGTTACGATTATAAATATGAATATAAAAAATTGTATCACCATAAACCTAATGAGCTCACGAGCGATTTTTATATAAAAACTTATATCGGCTTTACCGATTGGAATCATATCAGAAAAGATGATTTTGAAAGTATTGAGGAATGGCATTCCAATGAACAAATTAATTACCTCGTTGGAATCATTCATTTTGATAAATTGAAAAACAGTATTTGGTGGAAAAAAAATAATGTATCCCTCATACTCACTGCAGATCCCATTATAGAATCGCTGGATATTGTAAAACTGAAAAAAAGAAGCCTGGAGCTTGCAGGATTTTCGGGTGGCTACAGTTTGTCCTGATAATTGTTTGTTGTTTAGTTTTTCAAAAGCCGTTTTTTTTTATAAATGGCTTTTGTTGTTTTTGTCCTTCTGCTTCTCTGACTTTTGTGGCAAACGTTCTCCTTGTGACGAACAGTAATTGCTAATTGCTTAATTCTTCTATAATTTGCATTCTACAAATTCAAATCATGAAAAGAAGACACGCTTTAGCCACCCTAGCTAAACAGAATGATATACGGGTATTAATTATTGGTTGCGGGAACATGGGGACCTCTCACGCATTCGCCTATCATAATTTGCCTGGTTTTGAAATTTCCGGAATTGTTTCAAGAGGAAATAGTAAGAATATTTTAAATGAAAAATTAGGCGGTGGCTACAAGTTATTCGACGATGTGGATGAAGCATTAAAAGCTACTAATCCTGATGCAGTCTGCATTTCCACTTATCCGGATACGCATGAAAGTATTGCGATCAAAGCGTTGGAGAATGAATGCCATGTGTTCATTGAAAAGCCTTTGGCAGATTCAGTTGAGGGAGCCAAACGTGTGGCTGAAACAGCAAAAAAATGAATAAGAAATTGGTGGTGGGTTATATTTTGCGTCATCATCCTTCATGGGAACGTTTCATTGAATTGAGCCATCAGTTGGGCAAGCCTTTAGTAATGCGTATGAATTTGAATCAACAAAGCCATGGTGCTACCTGGGCCACTCATTTGAATCTTATGAAAAGCCTCAGTCCAATTGTAGATTGTGGCGTGCATTACCTGGATGTAATGTGCCAAATGACTCAAGCAAAACCGGTTCAGGTAAATGCTATTGGTGCACGTCTGACTAATGAAATTCCAGCCGGTAATTACAATTATGGCCAGTTGCAAATCCGCTTTGAAGATGGTTCTGTCGGCTGGTATGAGGCAGGATGGGGGCCAATGATCAGTGAAACGGCTTTCTTTGTGAAAGATGTTATTGGTCCGAAAGGCTCTGTGTCCATTGTGCCAAAAGAAAATAGTAAAGCTGGAAAATCTGATTCTGTTGAGTCACACTCTAAAACAGAAAGTCTTCTTTTTCATTCTGCTGAGTTAGATAAAAACGGGCATTTTCTGAACCCCGACAAAATCATAGATTTAAAAGATGAACCGGATCACCAGGAATTGTGCAACCGTGAACAGCGTTATTTTTTAAAAGCCATTCAGGAGGATATCGATTTGACAAATCATGTTCAGGATGCCATTAATAGTTTGCGTATTGCATTTGCTTGTGATGAATCAGTGCGAAGTGGGCAGGTGGTTTACTTGTAAATGATTTATTCCTTTAATTTATTACCAATCAAATCCAACTGACGATGAACCACAAAGAGATCAGGTCAGCAAGTACCCTTTCTAACGATATCATGTATTAATCAATAGAAAGCGGTAAGCAAAACGATCAATAGCAGGGCATCAGGTAAATGAAGATTTGTATTATTTGTGGCTTTACTGTGCTTTCTCAAATAAAGCTTACATTGATTTCTCTTAATCTTACAGAATACCTGAAAATTTAAAGACCTTTTAGGGCAACTACGAAGATTATTTTATTTCAGGAAAAGCCAAAAAACATACAATGAAAGAATGAATATTAGCCCCATAAAGTATTGGTAAAAGCATGAGTACTTTATCAACGCTAAAATGAAATTGCGACCTGCTGATACTTTTTGCCTTTTAACCTTAAAGTCAAAATGTATTCTGTAAACCCAGCATTTTTTTTAAAAAAAGTTTTTCTATAAAAGCCGCTCTGGTAAAGGCTTTCAAAATAGTTAACAAAATTTATTCAAAATTGTTTTGCTGAGAAGTTTACTCCCCTTATCTTTGCAATCCGCTTGAAAAAAAGAGCGTAGTTCTTAGAAAAAAAGCCAGATAAAAATTAGAGATTTAGGATTAAAAAAAATAAATTTTGAAAATTTAAAAAATAAATTTGGTCAGAATAAAAAAGGCTCTTACTTTTGCACTCCCAAATCAAAAATGGGTGGTCAAAAAAGGCCAAAAGATCTTTGAAAGTTTGGAAGTAACAGCACAGTCTCAACAGTGATTGTTGAGACAAACAAGGTAAAGTTTTAGCGTAACAAATTAGAATTTTGACGTTGATTTTCGATGAGAAAATTTGATAGTCAGATCAAACAACATTTACAATGGAGAGTTTGATCCTGGCTCAGGATGAACGCTAGCGGCAGGCTTAATACATGCAAGTCGTGGGCAGCATGGGGTAGCAATACTCTGATGGCGACCGGCAAACGGGTGAGGATCATGTACGCAACCTTCCTTTAACTGGAGGATAGCCCCTCGAAAGAGGGATTAATACTCCGTAACATATTGATAAGGCATCTTATTAATATTATAGCTCCGGCGGTTAAAGATGGGCGTGCACCTGAATAGATAGTTGGCGGGGTAATGGCCCACCACGTCT
>JBQCFO010000238.1:0-3368 GCA_051959055.1 Ginsengibacter sp.
GATGCTTCAGCAAAAAATAAAGGTGCTATCAACAGGATCAGTAAGGTGATCTTGATAACCGTTAATACATTTTGAGTCCGGGCGCTCATTTTCAATCCTAATAAATTAATTCCGTAAAAAATCAGAACTGAAGCTATTGCAATAATAATTTGTATCGTTTGAATGTGCCTCGCATTGCGGGGATGCAAGATCCAGTTTGGGTCCTGCAGCTGAGGCACAAAAACACCGGTAATATATTCGCCGCCTATTAATGCAACAGCCCCTAAAGATGCTGCATTTGAAACAATAATGATACAATTGACGGCAAACGCAATTGACGGATGGTAAGCATAGGCAAATATTTTATAATAGCCGCCGGTAACCGGCATGCGACTTCCTATTTCCGCATAAGTAAGGGCACCGCATAGTGCAATAAGACCTCCAACAATCCAGGCGATGAAAAATATCGCCGGACTGCTTACAGCATTTGCAACATTGGCAGGAGTGCGGAAAATACCCATGCCAATTACAAAACTGATTGTAATGATGGTAATATCAAAGATGGTTAATTGCTTTGTTGGTTTCATTAAAGAAAAAATTCTGGCACTTATTTTTTACAATCTGTTATTCTAAAATCTTTCTACTCCAAATGCGTTCATATCTATTTCAGGAGCTCTTCTTTCTACAAGATTACTGATTATTTTTCCGGTAGCCGCCCCCTGTGAAATTCCAAGCATGGCATGACCTCCGGCAATAAAAAGGTTATCAAAATTCTTAGCACCGCCAATGTAAGGCAATCCATCAGGTGTAACCGGGCGGAGGCCTGTCCATATTTTATCCTTTATGGGAAAATCGATTTTCAATCCCGGGTAAAATAACTTTACTGAATGATAGATGTTATGCATCCTGTTGATTAAAACTTTATGATTGAGACCACTAAACTCCATCGTGCCGCCAATACGAACAGCATTCTTCCAGGGAGTAATAGCACAATGTGCATCCATTAACAGTGCAGGATAGCGGATGTTTTTTACCATATGATTATACGTATAACTGTAACCTTTTCCGGCCTGCAACAGCAGTCTGATTCCCAGTTTTTTTGCCAGTTGTGGCAGCCAGCTTCCTGTACTTAGCAGAATAAAATCTGCTGAAAAAATCCCCTTATCTGTGATAACTGATTTTATTGTTTTCTTATTTTTTTCAAAACCGATAACTTTTGTATTGAGTTGAAAAGCGACTCCTTTTTTCTCTAAATAATTCTTCATAGCAATCATGAATTTTCCCGGATGGAGGTGAGCATCGCTTTTAAACAATAAGGCGCCGTAAATATCAAGCTCCACATCCGGCTCTCTCCTTTGCAGCTCGTCCCGGTTTAGTCTTTCAACTTCAAGCCCTGAGTCTCGCTGTGCATCTGCCATTCTTAATTTTTGCTCATACAACTTTTGGCTGCGATACATTTGCATGCATCCTATCTCTTCCATTTCAAAAACATCTCCGATATCTTCTCTCATTTCATTGATCAGCCTTCGGCTGAGATTCAGTAAACTCTTTAAGTGCGGCGTATTTTTATCAACATTTTGCGAGGTGCTGCTTTTATAAAATTGCAAGGCCCAATTTAGAAAAGCCACGTTCAGGCGTGGTTTTATGTAAACCGGGCTCGCCCTGTTCAATAAAGATTTCAATCCTTCGGCAATAGCAGCAGGCGAAGCAAGCGGAACAAAATCGCTGGGTGCCAGAAGCCCCATATTTCCAAAAGAACAATTATCAGTTATATCGCCGTCATCTATTACCGTAATATCGTAGGTTTTTTTTTGCAAATAATAGGCAACCGAAAGGCCAATAACTCCCCCACCCACAATAATTACCTTTTCTTTTTTCATAAGACAAGATATTTTTAAAATTTCCGTGAAAAATGAGAATAAACAAACTAAAGAGAAAGCCTCATTTTAAAGAGGTTTCCAACCGGGGCAACCGTAAACAAAGAAATAATAAAGATTTTTCATTTTATTTCTCCTTAACCTTATTCAATCACTTTTTTCAAAAATTCGTGTTTTTATAACCACTGTCACAAGCTTTGCCTGCCTAAAAAGTTGTGAATGATACTCAAACTCTTATTGTGGCTGAATAGGAATCCGCTTTTTTACTTTGCTTACTGCTGCCAGCAATATGGCATTATTGGGCATCGGCGCGGTATCAGCCTTAATATAATTCTGCTGTAACGCCTGGTAATTTTCTGATGCGTGTAAATTCACCTCTTTTATTGTTTTACCAAATCGCTTATTGACCCATTCAAAAGAAAAAAAAGTTATCGGATTCGTACTGTCAGAAGAACACTTGACGGCGTCGGCTTCATAACAATAGGCATTTTGCGCCGCGCCGGTATCTCCTTCTCTTTTATCCAGGTTTTTATCTTCACCGGCATTCCATTCCAATATATTCACTCCATATTGAATAGGTACAATTTCCCTGAAACCGTCTTCATAAATTATCTCATACCAGCCTAATAAATCGGCCGAATCAAAATTGTCAGAAATGTTGAAATAGGCTTTTTGATTATTTGCCGGCAAAGCGCAGGATTGTAAAAATATAAGACTGCTCACATCCTCGTGAATAGGAATATTTTTAACCACATTAGGAAAAATGCTTTCCTGCTCACCCTTCGTTCCTACAGCTATCGCAAAACCGGGTACATTCGCTAACTGGAATATCTTGTTGCCATTTTTTATTGTTCCCGATTTTGCGGTGCTTAAATTAATATTGTATGCCTTTGAATCTTTAGACAAATTAAATTGAGAAGAAATATCAATGGTCTCAACCAGATCCCCATCTTCACTTGGAATTTTAGCACCATGAAGACTAGCGCGGATAGAAGGTACCAGTTCCCATACTATTGGAGGTAGCTCTTCCAATCGAATTGTATGAGGAGACCACAGCAAATTGGCACAGCCAAGAAAATCCAATAACAGGTCTTTTCCAAAATTAAACTCATTGGTAGCTGCCCAGGAAGAAGGCGCTCCGCCGGCAAGGCCTATTTTTTTTATCCTCTGATCCCAGTTGCTGATATTCGGAGTAAAATTCCCAAATACCTGTTTAAACCTAAAGTTGTTTAACTCATTTTCTTTTTTTTCATCTCCCCAAAACCAATTAAAAATTAAAATGTCTTTAGGGATGGCATTTTTTACTACAGATGGCCGAGGCCTCCTGGTGCTTTATACTTGTAACCAGTAGAAGAAGTCATTTCCTGAGGTCCTTTTCCTCTTACACTTTCCAACAAATAATCGCCCCACATGCCAATTTTAATTCCCCGTTTTGAAAAATAATCATGCAGTTTATTTACATCTTTAGCAAACAATTCAGAATAATCTTTACCTCTGCAAAGCGGGCAAACA
>JBQCFO010000239.1:0-2075 GCA_051959055.1 Ginsengibacter sp.
CAGGTGGCGCACAATTGGAAGCTCCCCGAGCTGAATTGCTAAAACAAACTTCTCCGGCTCCGTCAAATGCAGTGATGCCCAGTGTGTGGAACGGTGTTTATCAAATGATCAACCGCGCTAATCTTGTTATCTCAAAGGCTCCTGATGTAACAGATAATGTTAAACTTAGAGATGTAACTGTGGGCGAAGCTGAATTTTTAAGGGCTTGGGCCTATTTTGAACTGGTATCTCAATGGGGAGATGTTCCTCTTTATACCGACCCTATCACAACAGCAGGTGGTTACAAAGCGAAGTCGCCGGCAGCGGATATTTATAAATTAATCATAACAGACTTGACTGATGCAGTTTCTAAACTTCCAGACGTTGCAAGCCAGCAAGGAAGAGCGACAAAAGGAGCGGCCAACGCTTTATTAGGACGTGTGCAAATGCAAAACGGTGATTATCCTGCAGCAAAAGAAGCTCTTCTAAAAGTCTATGGCAAATACAGTCTTGTACCGAATTTTTCTGATAATTTCGATGGTGATGTTTCTCTCGGAGCCAAAACTTTTACTTCTGGACATGAGTTCAATTCAGAATCTATTTTTGAAGTTGCCTTTTATGATAAAGGAGATGATAACTTCAACTGGGGATACACCGGAGAAGGTGCTACAGCAGATGCCAGTATTATGCGAAGCCAGGAATATGGAATCGTTTGGGGTAATGTAGTTCCGTCTAATCTGATTCTGAATGAATTTGAACCAAATGATCCAAGATATAAAGCCACGTTTTATGAATCCGGCGATAAGATTCTGACAATGGGTGGAACCGAACCGGGGGTGGCGCTAACAGAAGATGGAATGAATGTGGCTCCCAGTACAAAAAATGGTGTTACGAAGAAAAGAGTTTTTCGCAAATATTCTGTATTGGATTGGACAGATGATGGTTTCCATCCTGATGGAATAAATCAACGGATAATCCGTTATGCCGATGTACTGCTGATGCTTGCAGAATGTGAAGCAGAAGCAGGAACACCAGGCCAGGCGGCAAAGTATATAAATGAAGTGCGTGCAAGGCCAAGCGTAAATATGCCTCCGGTTACCTTATCGAACCATGACCAGGCAATAGCAGCTGTAATGCATGAAAGAGCGGTAGAACTTGCTGGTGAGGAAGTTAATAATATTGATATTTTGAGATGGAGAAAGAAAGGGTATTACCCTTCAATCAGGCCTGATCCAAAACCCGGACAGGTCGCCTTCTTCCCTATTCCTGCAAGTGAAACTTCAGCAAACCCTTTAATAAAATAAACGTTTGATTCTTTGAGTTGCGGCTTTTAAATTCTGCAAACCTGTTTTTTTTTATAGATAGCAGTAATAAACGAGGGCCGTCGGGTGACGGCCCTTTTTATTCAATTAAAAATCAGGAAAACTCCTGATCTTCTTTTTGTTCCTTGTAGTAACTTTAGATTATTATGAAAACAATACTGCTTTACTGTTTGTTCTTTCTTTTTATGGTCACTTTCGTTTTTTTAGTTTCCTGTAATCATATACCAGAAAGCACTCTATTTACACAACTCAAATCCTCTGAATCCGGCATCCATTTCAGCAATGATGTTCAGGATACTGATTCTTCAAAGTCTTTTATCAATGAATTTGGTTATATGGGTGGCGGTGTAGGAATTGGCGATTTTAATAATGATGGCCTGAAAGATATTTTCTTTACTGGCAACCAGGTTAGTTGCCGGCTTTATATTAATAAAGGAAATAACCAGTTTGAAGATATAACTGAAAAAGCCGGTCTTAAAACGGATGTTTGGTGTACGGGAGTCAGCATTGTAGATATCAATAATGATGGTTACGACGATATCTATGTTTGTGTACTTGGAAAAGACCTGCTGCATCCTGCAAAAAACCTGTTATTCATCAACCAGCACAACCTTACTTTCAAAGAGGAAGCCGAAGAATATGGACTTGCAGATTTGGGAAATTCCACCCAGGCCATTTTTTTTGACTATGATCTGGATGGCGACCTGGATTGCTACGTCCTCAACCACAATATCAAAACTTATAAAAATATTGGTCTTCATTATCTGAAAACCG
>JBQCFO010000240.1:0-3304 GCA_051959055.1 Ginsengibacter sp.
TTTGTCCTTTTGGGTAATAAGCTTGAATAAATTCCAATTAAGAATAGGATAAATTGCTTTCTCTGGCATTCAATTAATAAAAGTTGCGTCTAAAATGTATGAATTTTTTAAAAAAATCAAAGCTTTTTAAAAAACCTTTCGGTATTTCCGTCTTCTGTTCCGGCTTTGTAATACGTGCGAAAAAATTCATCTGCTGAAATAGTGCCACTTCCTTTTATCGCAAAAAGTACCAGCAGAATCAATACGATAATTGAAAGTACCAGTTCAAAAGAGCTTTTATCAACTCTTTGAATATTTACAAAAAAGATGGCAACTAAAACAATTGGAATTTGTATGATACAGCAGAGCCGAGTGAAGAGCCCGGATAATATAAACAAGCCACACAGTAAGGTAAGATAGGCCACTATAAAAGTAATCACTTCCGAATTTGCTGAAAAAACCCCAAGTCCCGTCCTTTGTACTAATATTTTCAAAAGTTCAGTATCTCTGATAAATACAATTCCTTTCCAAAAAAGAATTATGCCCAGCAGTATTCTTAAAAGTGAAAACCACGCTGGTTGCTTAATGTTGGTTTGCGGTGTGACAGGAGATTCTATCATAAGTGAAAAGATTAAGATGAGGAAATAGATCAATTTGCCTTATGAAAGGTATTTCAATTTCACTTATATTACAAACATTGTGCAAATTTGCAACTCAATTCTTTTTATGTTACCTGATATGGAACGATTTTTCGTTTGTTGCGTGTTTTTCTTTTTCTCCTGTGCATCGTCAAATAAGGGGCAAAAAACAGGGCAAATTCACGGCTTAAAGTTTTTAAGTGAATACGTTATTCCGTATAACCAGCGCTTTGAAAATACTGTAATCGGAGGCCTTTCCGGTATAGATTATTACCCCGAAAAAAAAGAATATTATTTAATTTCTGATGATCGTTCCGAAAAAAATCCCGCCCGGTTTTATACTGCGGATATCACTATCAATAAAGATAAAATAGACACCATAATTTTTCTTAAAAATACTTTTTTAAAAGACCGAATGGGTAATTTTTATCCCAATACTTTACAGAATCCTTTTGAAACACCAGATCCTGAAGCTTTGAGATATAATCATGATAACAACACTTTTATCTGGAGTAGCGAGGGCGAGCGCATCGTAAATTCAAAAAAAACCATCCTTGAAAATCCTTCCATTACCGAAATAAACCAGGATGGAGGTTTTAGAGATACTTTTCAATTGCCTCCACAATTAATTATGCAACGAACAGAAAACGGGCCACGTCAAAATGGGGTATTTGAAGGGTTGACTTTTTCGCAGGATAATAAATCACTTTTTGTAAGTGTAGAGGAACCTTTATACCAGGACGGCCCGCGAGCAGGAGCAGGAGATTCTACAGGAATTGTAAGAATCATTAAGTATGATATAAAAAGCAAAAAACCGGTAGCTCAATATGCCTACATAATTGATCCCGCTGCTTATCCTGCCATCACCCCTTCATCTTTTAAGATCAATGGAATTTCAGATATTTTATCTTTTGATAAAAATAAACTGTTGGTAATTGAACGCTCGTATTCGACCGGAAGGCTTTCGTGCACGATAAAAGTTTTTCTTGCTGATATGTCTGCAGCAGAAAACATAAACGATGTGGTTTCTTTAAAAAATAAACCGGTAAAAGTTGTTTCAAAGAAATTATTACTTAATATGGATGACCTGGGAATTTATATTGACAATATTGAAGGAGTAACCTTTGGTCCTGCCCTTTCAAATGGAAAAAGATCCTTGATTTTTGTAGCAGATAATAATTTTAATCCATTGGAACAAACACAATTTCTTTTGTTTGAAATTGAGTAAATCTGAAGGAAATTTTTAATTAAGATAAAAATACAAATCGTACTTATTTCTTCGTTTACTGCAACTGTTTTTGTTCTTTCATTAATTCACCTTTTGTCTTCTTTCCATCAATTCGCGCCAGGTGGTTAATACAAAGCCATTGTCTTTCAAAAACTTTTTAAATCCGGGATCTAGCATAGCCAGCATATCCGCTTTTCGTTTTTCTCCACTATCGGTTATTTCAAAAAATATTTTAGAAGGATTTGTACAATGCATGATCACCATTGTTACGCCGGGTTTCAATTGCAACATCGCATTTTCATATAAAGCCACCCGCCATTTGGTTAAGCTTGCATCACCTTTCAGTTTTGATGGCGGATTCCAATCGTAGCTGCTGTTTATCAGATCATCTAAAAGCGGTAATCCTGCATTCCAAATTGTTTTTCCAATATTTTGGAAATACTGAAGTTGTTCTGGTGTAAGGTTCATTTCCTTGCTGATATAAGTATCATGGCCGCCGGGAAACATTATCGGAATATGTTTTTCAATTCCCAATGCAATATATTTTTGAAGAAAAGATGGGCTGGCAAACAAAGTACCCATGTGGGAATCAAGATGAGTAGGATGAAAGCCCATTCTCTCTGCTCTGCTCAATTGTGCGCGTATTTCTTTATCCACTTCATCAGCAGAAGCATGTTTCACAACATCCTCTACATCGCTCCACAAGCAACCAGTAGAATCTGTTAAACCTGGAACAGAGGCAGCTCCTGCTAAAGGTATCCAACGATAATCTTTCCATTCAGCATTCAAAGTCAGATGCAATCCCGCATCGGTTCCCGGATGCGATTCAATATACCTTACCATTTGCGGAACCCATGGACAAGGCATCATCACACTCGTAGAATTTGCCACACCTTTTTCAAATACATTTTGGATTCCACGGTTAGAACTTAAAGACATTCCTGCATCATCCATGTGTAGAATGATTATCCGTGCATTTTTTGAAAAACCCAATCGTTCCGCATACGTACTGTCCTGTGAATTTGCTGAAAAAGATATAATTAAGGCACAAAGAAAAAAAATGAAATTTTTCATTGAATAATATTTATTTGAAAACAGGTAGTGAAAATTCGGAATGACACTCATTTTTTACACCAGTAAAAAAAAATAGGCCTATTTCTTCGTTTACTGCTACTAGAGGATATTAGTACATTAGCAAATCAGCACATTAACAAACACTTCTTTTCATATATTCTCCCCAGGTAAGGTTGTCCTTTCCTTCTTTAATGCTTTGCGTTTTTTCGATTGCAAAATTAGCAGCAGTTTCTACCACCCAATCAAAATTTTCCTGTCCCACACTACTCAGATCGGCATCCGGCGCAGGATTACAAAAGTCAATGGCATAAGGGACGCCATTCCGGATCGCCAGTTCAACGGTGTTGAAATCATAACCCAAATATTTACAGAGTCGCAAAACGCT
>JBQCFO010000241.1:0-2337 GCA_051959055.1 Ginsengibacter sp.
AAAAAATGGAATTTTTAAAGGCGCACATGCTGCGCAGATATGGCGGAGAGACGAGGACACTCCCAGCCTTTTATTTCCGATTATCAACAATAAAGGAACTGTTAGCCCGATTAACGGGCCTGCTACATACCAGGGCCAGGGCTGTTTAAGAAATTCAATCATGATGTCAATTTATTTGTATGAATACAAAGTTGACTGATTTTCTTAAAGGCTGTTTAATTTTTTACCTATTTCGAAACTATTGTTTTGTTATTATCAGGTAATCCTTAACAACCATGACTGAACAAAAAGATGGAGATAATTACAAAAAGCAGTTATTTATTTGCTTACTGCATAACCGGAGCGGGAAGCAAGTAATTTTTTCGCTGTGCTTCCTGTCTCACGAACCGCATTGAAAAAAGAAAAATAAAATGCATGAGTTACAAACAACAGATGCCGTTAATTTGAAGTGCCATTAATATGGATTAATAAATTGTTTCATTCTATATTTAAAATGTTATTTGGATTCCTACTGAATAAAAATTTGCCTTTGAGTGAATTTGCCTCTCAAAAAAGGAGGAGGATTTATTTTTAATGATAAGGTTTGCTTTCTTCTTGTTCGTACCAGAAACAATGAAGAGAGGAACAGTCGCAAGTGCTACTGCACCACCTGCCAGAAATGCTATAGCACCTTTTTCGGATTTATCAGATAAAAAATAATCAACTGGATCATTCCCTACTTGTGAAGTCTGAATAATGGAAGATATTAAAACAGTACTAAAACCAACTCCCAATAATACCCATGCTAATGTCTTTTGCTTTTGGATTTTAGTAACAACAACTCCCTGGCGGTTGGAGAGTGTTTTTCCATTAAAGGAGCGGGTTTACTAATTTGTGCATCAACACTTAAAACTGTTGCACAAAAACTTACTAAGCACATAAACAGCACCTTTTTCATAATGTATTTAATGTTAAAGATTCAGGGAAATAATAAAATTGAAAATCCTCCATATTGTTCATGGATTTCCTTTAAATTGAAAAAAGGTGGTGTTGTATTGAAAAAAGGTGGTGTTGTAAATTTTGATACAGTAAAAGAAGAAATATGCCGTTTTTGCGTTTTGAGAACGAAGACGGCACCTTAGCTTCATATCACTATGACAGCATCGTTTAAGCGATGGCAAAAGCCCGGCTAAAAGATTTTATTACTTCGGGATTGCTATTATTCAATCAATAGTTTATCGGAGTAAATAATTTTCTTTTCAACATCAGTTATTTTGATTAGGTAAAGCCCTTTTACAGGTTTTGTATGAAGTTTAAAGTTTTCCACCTGTCCACCAGATTTGACATAAACTTTTTCATAATCAACGAGCCGGCCCTGGAGATCTGTAAGTTCAATTTTATATTCCCCCAGTGCTTTATTTTCAAATGAAATTTTTATTTGACCGTTGCTAACGGGGTTGGGATAAATGGTAATAAAACTATTACCAATTGCATCAACGGGCGCTAAAGTTGCCAGGCTCATTGTTGCATTGTTTTGATTTAAAAGATAACTGCTTGCCAGATCAGAGGCATTAAAAATCTCACCGGTTGTAGATAATTTGACAGCGGAAAGATCTTTCATGTTTACTTTATAAAATCCTTCAACGGTATTTGCACTGCTTACAACCACATTTCCATCTTTATCAACAGCCGCGCCATTGAGAGAAAATGTAGCGGGCAAATTAAGAACAGCGCCTTTAGAAGTAGCAACCCTTGAATCAGGATCGATTTCAAAAACCTCGTGTGCCGCGGTAAACAAAATTAATTTTCCGGAAGCGTCTGCTACCATATCTCCGCCCCAACTGCTGCACCTGTTGTGAACAGAAATTCCATTGTTTGAATCTGCATCTACAATATTTCCAAGATCAGTAATCACAATTTTACTGCCCGTTGTAAAGGTGATCAGGTGATTGGCATCATTGGTCAGCGCATAACCATTACCGTTAGCGCCAATCGTCATCCGGGTAATATTTAAAGCTTCATCGTTAAAATCGTTATTATTTACCAGCGGTTTGTTAATGGTGTAGAATGCAGGAGCACCCGCTTTTTCATTCATATCCAGCCATATCAGTGAGCCGGTTCGCATGGAGGCAAAAAATAATTTCCCATGCTTTTGATCATAGGCGATAGCGGCGCTCGTTAAAACCGTAGGAGATGGATTAACAAGTTCTACCGGTGAAGCATTTCCATTTGTTTTTTGAGAAATTGCTGAAGGCAATTTCATCATCATACCATCTACAGGTTGCCTTGTTTCTGCGTTAATAAAAGAAAATTTTGTTTTTCCATTTTCAAACAGCAACGAAGTCGCATTGCCGGTTG
>JBQCFO010000242.1:0-11598 GCA_051959055.1 Ginsengibacter sp.
ATGGACGAAAAGACCTGCCAAATGGCGACTTTATATGGTTATGGCCGGGTATTGAAAGATGAAATGCCTACCGCGGGATGGAAAAAACAGGTATGGAAAGATGGCATTGCCAATATAGATGAAAATCTGAGCAGCCAGAAAGTGAAAACTCAATATTCCTTTCCATTCAGTAAACATGCAGAGGCAATCAATACCATTCAAAAGTGTTTTATTGAAGAAACACGCCTGGGCATACCAGTTGACTTTACGAATGAAGGTATTCACGGGTTGGCTCATGACAGGGCTACACCTTTGCCGGCGCCCATTTCGATAGGAGCCACGTGGAATAAATCGTTGGTAAGGCAGGCCGGAGAAACTGTAGGAAGAGAAGCCAAAGCGCTTGGTTATACCAACATATATGTACCCATTTTGGATCCTGCGCGGGATCCGCGGTGGGGCAGGGTAGTGGAATGCTATGGGGAAGACCCTTTTTTAATTGCTGAATTGGGAAAGCAAATGAGCCTCGGTGTTCAGAGCCAGGGCGTGGCTTCCACCTTAAAACACTTTGCAGTGTACAGTGTTCCCAAAGGAGGCCGCGATGGCAACGCCAGAACTGATCCGCATGTGGCGCCGAGAGAAATGCACGAGATTTATTTGTATCCTTTTCGCAGGGTAATCCAGGAAGCGCATCCTCTGGGAGTGATGAGTAGTTACAACGATTGGGATGGGGAGCCAATAACAGGAAGCCATTATTTTCTTACTGAATTATTAAGGCAAAAATTTGGCTTTAATGGTTATGTGGTTTCGGATAGCAGAGCGGTGGAGTTTCTTTCAGAAAAACATCATGTGGCCAAAGATTTTAAAGACGGCACCAGGCAGGCAGTGGAAGCCGGTTTAAATGTTTGGACCAATTTCAGAATGCCCGAAGTTTATATCAATAATGTGCGTGAATTAGTGAAAGAAGGTAATTTATCGATAGCTACGATTGATGCAAGAGTGAGAGATGTGTTGAGAGTGAAATTTATTTTAGGATTATTTGATACACCTTATGTTACCGATCCAAAAAACTCAGACAAAATAGTGCATACTGCAAAAGATGATTTGATGGAATTACAATTGAACAGAGAATCGTTGGTGTTGCTGAAGAACGAAAAAGGATTATTGCCGTTACACAAAAATAATTTCAGGAATATTTTGGTAACCGGGCCTTTGGCAGCAGATGCCGGATATGCGGTAAGCCGGTATGGCCCTAACAATAATCCGATCACTTCTGTGCTGGATGGAATCAAAGCCTTTGCAGGCGCTACTGCGAATGTGGTTTATGAGAAAGGATGTAATGTGGTAAATGCCGGTTGGCCTGAAACAGAAATCATTCCGACACCGCTGAGCGATGATGAAAAAAGTGGTATTGAAAAAGCGGTTGCTGCCGCTAAAAATATGGATGTAATTATTGCGGTGTTAGGAGAAAATGAAAAAACGGTGGGAGAAAGCTTATCAAGAACATCTCTTGATTTGCCCGGAAGGCAGCAGCAATTGCTGGAAGCGTTATATGCCACCGGAAAGCCGGTGATATTGGTTTTAATAACCGGGCAGCCACTCACTATTAATTGGGCAGACCGTTTTATACCTGCAGTTTTGCAAGCTGGTTTTCCTGGCCCTTCGGGTGGAAAAGCAATAGCAGAAGCCATTTTCGGCGATTATACTCCCGGTGGAAAGCTTTCAATGACCTGGCCAAAGAGCACCGGGCAGATAGAATTCAATTTCCCTTTTAAACCCGGTTCTCAGGCCAGTCAGTCGCTCACTGAGGATCCGAATGGTTATGGTAAAACGAGTGTGAACGGGCCTTTGTATCCCTTCGGTTTTGGATTAAGCTATACCACATTTGAGTACAGCAATCTTGTGGTAACTCCTGAAACACAAAATGCGCAGGGAAATATTGCAGTATCGGTGGATGTTACCAATACAGGAAAAGTAAAGGGCGATGAAGTGGTACAACTTTATTTAAAAGATATCCTGAGCAGTGTTACTACTTACGATTCCCAATTGAGGGGATTTGAACGGATAGGCCTTCTGCCTGGCGAAAAAAAGACAGTAAAGTTTATACTTGAACCCGACGCATTGGCATTGTTAGACAAGAACATGAACTGGACTGTAGAGCCGGGCCAGTTTGAAGTGATGATAGGTGCTTCATCAGTTGATATAAAATTGAAAAAACTTTTTACAATAAAATAAGAAATTGATAGCTCTTTTTATATTGTTCAGGCAGACGGCTTATGGCATGCTCTTGGGCAGCCGTTCACCTTCGTCCCGGAATACACAATTTAAATTTGTTACTGTCTGGTCGTCAGGTTCATTGAGGGCATTGCCAACACAGGAAAGTTGAATTTTAAAAGCCATCAAAATAACCTGATAAACTTATCGCATCTTTCATTATTCATATCATTTTCTTCTCCTTACCAGGTTAAGATTTTATGAGCTGAAACTGTCGTTTATTTCACCCGGGCCTATCCTGTAGAGAGATGCCAGAATAACTTATAAGGTGGGTAATTGGAAAGAAAATCGTTAGAAAAAATTCTCATTACTTGCATAGGTAAATAGAAAGATATGTGACATGCTTTTTTAGGTACATCAGCTTCATCAAAGTGGGTTTTCCATATCCTGTTTTCCGATTTCTAAAATTAAAACGAGTTTATATGAAACAAAAGTCTATCCATTTTTCCCGCGGATTGTATAGGTATTCCTTTTTAGTTCTGTTTTTTTTTCTGCTCAGCAATTCTATTTTTTCTCAGACTACTTCTGTGAGCGGAACGGTAACGGATGATCAGGGTAAAGCTTTGGAAGGAGCGAATGTTCAGGTTCAAGGCACTGCCATAGGCGCTGTTACCAATGCGAAGGGTAAGTATTCTGTAAAAGTAGCTGGTAGCGGTACCCTTATTTTTAGTTTTACCGGATTTAAAGAGCAGGTTGTTTCTGTGGGCAACCGATCGGTCATAAATGTTTCCTTACTACCTTCTGCAAATAACCTGGATGAAGTAATTGTAACGGGTTACCGTACCCAAACAAGAGGAGCGATAATTGGTTCGGTTTCTTCCGTCAATAGTTCTGAAATTTCAGAAATTCCCGTTGATAACCTTTCCAATGCATTATCGGGCAGATTATCTGGGGTTACTATCAACCAGACTGCCGGAACACCAGGCATGTCGTCTAATATCAGGATACGTGCCCAGGGATCTTTAACCGGTACTTCACCATTATTTGTTATTGATGGTGTGGTAAGTGACCAGTTTGCTTTTGATGGACTGGGGCCCAATGAGGTGCAGGATGTTACCATTCTAAAAGATGCGGCATCCGCAGCAATTTATGGTGCAAGGGCGGCCAATGGAGTCGTGCTCGTTACTACCAAAAGAGGGCAGGAGGGAGCACCTAAGCTTTCTTACAATGGTATATTTGGTTTACAACAACCAACCAAGACGCCTGAAACATTGAATGCTTTTGAACACGCATCTGAAATTAATCATCAATTGAAGTATATTAAAGTTCCGGAAACTGATCCAAGGTACTATAGTCAGGATGAGCTGGATTATTTTAAGACTCATTCATGGAACTGGATTGAGGAGAATTGGCAGGATCCACTGACTACGCAGCATTCCATAGATATAAGCGGTGGAAATCCAAATGTGAAATATTTTCTTGGAGGGTCGTATAATTATTCTTCAGGGTCATTCAAGAATATAGATTACGGAAAATATAATCTTAGGGCCAATGTAGATGTGAATTTATCTAAAAACCTGAAAGTATCGTTGGATATGAATACCAATACCCGCAATACCGATGGTCCTAGTTGGGATGTAAACAATCTGCGTTATGAGGATCTTTACAAAGCACTCTTGTTCAGATCGGCTATGATTCCTCCCTTTATTAATGGTGAGCCCGTAGGAAATAATGTAGAATGGCATCCGGGTGCTGTGTTGAATGGCGCTGCCGGATATAATAAAAGAAAATGGTCAGCGCTTAATGCCACCATGACAGCGACCTACACGGTGCCTGGAGTTAAAGGATTAAGCGCCAAGGTTTCCTTGAACAAATTTAATCGCGACACTTATCAGAAAAATTTCAATCTTCCTTATAATATGACTCAGTTTAATTCTACAGGAACCAATAATCACATTGTTGGAGATGTGGCAATCGGCCCAAAGCCAAGAGCTGCGGTAGAATTTTTGAATTCACGGTATGATAATATCAAACGTTACCAGTTTAATACGCAGATTAATTACAAACGCAATTTTGGAAAACATGGAATAGACGCACTGGCTGTTTATGAGCAATCCGAAGATTATACTACAAATTTCAACGGCCAGCGTAATGATTTCATCTCATCAACTGTGGATCAATATATTGCAGGTTCCTCTGTAAATTCTTCGGTAGGCGGCAAAGAAGTGGAATTATCAAGGCTGTCTTATGTGGGCCTGGTGAGCTACAATTATGCCCGAAAATATATGCTCGAAGGCTCTTTCCGCTATGATGGTTCACCCATATTTGCACCCGAAAACCGTTGGGGCTTTTTTCCGTCATTAGCTGCAGGATGGAGAATTTCTGCTGAACCCTTTTTCAAAAAAGTGGTGTTTATCAATGATCTGAAACTCAGAGCTTCTATAGGCTTACTTGGTCAGGATGATACCGCTCCTTATCAATGGATGCAAACCTATAATATTGTTCCCGGCGCTGTTTTCGACAACCTGAGCCAGGGATTGAAACAAGGAGTGCTTGCCAACAGGAATATAACCTGGGAGAAATCGCGTACTTACAATGCAGGAGTGGACAGTCGTTTTTGGGACAATAAAATGAATTTCAAGCTGGATGTCTATAAAAGGCATACTTATGATATTCAGGGTACACGCACCGGAATTGTTCCCAACACCCTTGGTGCTACACTCGGCGCTGAAAATTACCAGGAAGTAGATTCGAAAGGATTTGATTTTGAAATAGGATATAATCATCAGCCTTTGAACGCCGGGGTCAGTTATTATATCCGGGGAAACTTTGGGTATGCCACCAACAAGGTAATCAGGACAAACGAAGCTCAAAATATTCGCCCTTACCTGGCACAAACCGGTCAAAATACAGGAAGAATTTACGGTCTGATAGCTACTGGTATTATCCGCACACAAGAGGATCTGGACAAACTACCGGCCGGCTACACGATTATGGGAGTAGCGCCTATGCTTGGCATGTTGAATTACAAGGATGTGCGCGGAGTAACCGGCGATGATCCGGATGGAAAAATTACCGCAGATGACCGGGTTGTAATTGGGCAATATAATTCAGCTCCCATGAACTATGGATTCTCAATAGGAGGCTCCTGGAAATCCGTAAGTATTGATATTCTGTTCCAGGGACTTGCAGGTGGATATGCCATGCTTCCAACAGCCGGAAGAGATATTCAGGCAAGAGCAGAGGAATCTTCCTTCCGTTATTTCGCAGATAGCTGGTCGCCCGAAAACCCGAATGGAAAATACCCCGGATACAGGGTTACAGGTTATCGGACCCGCTTTGATGAATCTACCCTCTTTTTGGTAAATAATTCTTTTGTACGTATGAAAAATGTCAGTGTTTCTTATGCAGTTCCGAAAAGTGTCATTGGCCACAGCGGATTGAAGAATATAAGGGTTTTCTTTACCGGTTCAAATTTATGGATGATCTATACTGCAAATAAAATTTATGACCCCGAAATGAATAGCATTACTTCTTATCCGATGATGAAAGCCTATTCGTTTGGGTTAAATATTGGTTTATAATTTAAAAATAAAAATTATGAAGATTAATAAATTGCTCTTTTATATTACAGGTTGCATCATCATTTCAAGTTGCACCAAAGTTTTGGATAAAAAAGATTTATCGGTGATCAATGAGATAGGGTTATGGAATGATATTGATTTGGCCACAGCGGCGGTTAATAATATTTATGCCCAAAGTTTGCCGGCCTGGAGTACCGAATATGCGGGTTACTCTGAAGAATCCGGTGGTGGGGGCAGTTATATGTATGGCCAGTTGACAGAGAACTCTGTAAACTATTGGCCTTACGACCAGATAAGAGACATCAACGTAGTGCTTGCTAACATTGACCAGGGAACACTGAAAGAAGAAGACAGAAAGAAGCTTAAAGGCGAGGCATTCTTCTTCAGGGCATGGCAGTATTTTGAATTGGTAAAAAGATATGGAGGGGTTCCACTTGTATTAACGCCTCAAAAAGTAACAGATGATTTGTTTGTGGAAAGAGCAAGCACAACAGAAACCTTTCAACAGATCATCAAGGATCTTGATAGCGCCATTGCAGATTTGCCAGTGATTGATGCATCAAACGCTGCTTTAAATAATGGAAGAGTTCACAAGGGAACCGCTCTTGCTGTTAAAGGCCGTGTTTTATTATATTATGCCAGCCCCCAATTCGATCCATCGCAGTCTGCTGCAGGAAGATGGCAGGCTGCATATGATGCTAATAAGGCTGCAAAAGATTACCTGCAAGCACACGGTTTTGGATTATATCAAAGTTTTGGAGGCATATGGTTTCATGAAATGAATAAGGAAGTCATTTTTGCAAGGCGCTACCAGTTTGTAACCGGTGTCGCTTTAACATTTAACAATTGGGCTGCTGCTAACAGGCCATTGGATGTGTCGCAGGGAGCTACAGGAGCCAACAGACCCGTTTTGGAAATGGTAAATGCCTTTCCCATGAAAGACGGCAAACGGATAACCGATCCCACATCCTCTTACACTTATGACGCTACTCATTTTTGGAGAAACAGGGATCCGCGCTTTAAGGAGACGATTGTATATAATGGCGCTCCATGGGGCCTTGGTATTTCCAATCCGCAACCAGGTCGTATTCAATATACGTATGTTGGATCTGAAACAAACAGCCCTACTACTTCAGGTTTTTATAATCGCAAAGCGGTAGACACCACACAATCGTCGATACAGGCGTTCAACAGCGGTACCGATTGGGTAGAATTAAGATATGCCGAAGTGTTGATGAATCTTGCAGAAGCTGCCAATGAAATGAATAAAACATCGGAAGCCTATCCCGAATTAATTGCCCTTAGGGCCCGCGCCGGTATTGATGCCGGAGCTGATAATCTGTATGGATTAAAGGAAGGAATGTCAAAAGACGAAATGAGGGATGCGGTAATGTTTGAGCGAAGGATAGAATTTGCATTTGAAGCCAAGCGTTTCTGGGATCTGAGAAGATGCAGGCTTTTTGAATCTTTATTAAACGGAAAGAAAAGAACAGGTCTTAGAACTACCTTGAAACCCGGAGTAACCAAAGAACAGATAAATGCGTTAAGCCAGGCACAGGTAGAATCCAACTATGCACAGTATTTCAATCAGGAAGTAATCTCCATGGATACTCAGTTTTCTATCAACTGGAAACCCGAGTATTACTTTTTTGCAATACCAACGTCAACCTTGCAATTAAATAGCAAATTAAAACAAACCAATGGTTGGGCAGGTGGAACATTTGATCCTCTGCAATGATGATTTTAAAAACCTTGTGATACTTCAGTGAATGTATAGATTTGTCAATGTATAAAAATTACCTCATAATCCGAGATAGATATTAAGAAAATCAGAATTCGGCATATTTGTCCTTTTACTGAGCAGTTGGTCTCTGCTTCTTAAGAGTGGCAACCTTTTGGGTTGAATATTAAAGAATAAGAAATAGAAAAAAGAATTATTCATCAGCTCAGATATTTCTGGCTATAATCGCAAAAAATGGTAATAAGCTGCTGTATCGAAGAGATTCTTTATGAGGTTTTTGCCACTGCTTCCGGGATTATTTGGAAGGTTTTTTCATTCCATGATCCTTAAGAATAAAGATGCCAATATAGCTTATCACAAGGGTAATTGTTTGGAGGAATGCGAAAAAGAAAATGATTTATTTGCATAAAGAATTTGTTGTTTTTCTCCGGAAAACGGAATAAAAAAATAAAGTTGATGGTTGCAATATTTACTCAATAATTAAATTAATTGCTCAATGAAAAAAAAAGTGATTCACCTTTTCTTCGCCGGTTACCGGTTTTTGCTGTTATTCATTTTGTCCTTTCTCTTTTGCAACATGCTTTTTGCACAAAAAGTTATCAAAGGAACGGTTTCTGATCAGGCCGGAAAAGGCATTGATGGTGCTACCGTAAACGTGAAAGGAACCCAAACCAGTGTGGCTACAAACAGCGACGGCAATTATTCTATCTCTGTTCCGGGACCTAATTCAGTATTGGTATTCAGTTTTGTTGGATATACTACCCAGGAAGTAAAGGTGGGGACCCAAAATACAATTTCCACGACTTTAGTGGTGAATACCTCAAACCTGGACCAGGTAGTCGTCGTAGGATATGGAACTCAAAAGAAAGTAAATCTGGTGGGTGCTGTTTCCGCCATAAATGTAGATGAGAAAATGACAGGACGCGCCTTATCCAATATTTCTTCAGGCCTTTCAGGACTGGTACCAGGATTAGCCGCCACCCAATCTACTGGCATGGCAGGCAGCGATGGAGCAAGCCTTTTAATTCGTGGGCTGGGAACCGTAAATAATGCCAGCCCGTTAATAGTAGTAGATGGAATGCCGGATGTGGATATAAACCGGGTAAATGTTAATGACATCCAATCCGTTTCCGTTTTAAAAGATGCTACTTCTGCATCTGTTTATGGTTCAAGGGCTGCAAATGGTGTAATTCTTATCACGACTAAATCCGGAAAAGGTCAAAAAAAGACAACGATCAATTTTAATAGTAATACGGCCCTGGAGCTTCCGACGAAAGCCTTTTCATTTATGGCAGACTATCCGCGTTCGCTCACTCTTGCACAAGTGAGGGCGGCGACAAATACACTGCCCGGTAATCAAACTTTCAAGAACGGAACGATTGATCAATGGATGGCGCTCGGCATGATTGATCCATTGAGATATCCGAATACAGATTGGTGGGATATCATTATGAGGAATGGAGTTCTTCAAAATTATAATGTCTCGGCTTCTGGTGGCGATGATAAATCTAATTTCTTTGCTTCAGTAGGTAAGCAAAATCAAGAGGGTTTGCAAATTAATAATGATTACGAACAATATAATGCGCGTTTCAACTTTGACTATAAAATTAAAAGTAACATAAACACAGGGTTTAAATTCAGTGGCAACTGGTCAAAATTAGAACGAGCATTGACAGAGGGGTTTACTGATCCTTCCTCTTCAAATACAGCGGGTTTTGATATGCAATATGCGATTGCGGGTATTACTCCGTATGATCCTGTTTCGGGTAATTATGGAGGTGTAATGGCTTATAATGAAGATCCGCAGGCATATAACCCATACACTCTTTATATAAATTCACCTACTATGCAGAATCGCCAGGAAGCGAATGCGAGCACTTACATTGACTGGACACCTGTGAAGGGGTTGACGGGGCGAATTGACTATGCTTTAAACTATTATAACCAATTTCAATGGACTGCAAATATGCCTAACCAGGCTTTTAATTTTCAGACTGGAAAATTTGGCAGCCGTGTATATGTTGGCCCGAACGCCGGTATAAGTAATGCGACTAATACTGGGTATAAGACTATGTTGAATGGCCGTTTGAACTATCACAAGACCTTCAACGTCAATCATGATGTTTCTGCCATGGTAGTATATAGTGAAGAATACTGGTATGATCGTTCTCAAAGCAGCTCAAGAAACGATCGTCTTTACCCTACTTTGCACGAGATAGATGCAGCATTGACCGATATTCAATCAACCGGTGGAAATTCAAGTGCGGAAGGATTGCGCTCTTACATCGGACGTGTAAACTATACTGCATTTAACAAATATCTTTTTGAAGGAAATTTCAGATATGATGGTTCATCTAAATTTTTACCGGGCAGCCAATATGGATTTTTTCCATCAGTTGCCCTCGGATGGCGATTTACAGAAGAGAAGTTTTTACGCAATTTCACCGATAAGTTTTTAAGTACTGGAAAACTTCGTTTGTCTTATGGCAGCCTCGGTAATAACAGCGGGGTAGGACGTTATGAGCAACAGGCCACACTTGCTACCAATAATTATATCATAGCTAACAGTATTACGAGAGGATTTGTAAACAGTAAAATGGTAAATCTGGCGCTCACATGGGAAAATACTTCTGTCCTCAACATAGGAGCCGATTTAGGCTTTTTGGATAATCGCCTTACTGTAGAACTGGACTACTACAATCGCTTAACGACCGGTATGAATCGCCCCTCTAATATGTCGAATCTTCTTACAGGAGCCTATAACGCCCCACGTATGAATATCGGTAATTTGAGAAACCAGGGAATTGAAGGAAACTTTTCCTGGAGAGACAAGGCAGGGAGCGTCAATTATGGCGTTACTGCGAATGCCTCTTATAACGCCACCCGGTTGGAAAAATGGAATGATTTCTTAGGAAGGGGATATGTTTTTTTAGATATGCCATATCATTTTCTATACACTTACGAAGATTTAGGTATCGCACAAACCTGGGCAGATGTGTACAATGCTACTCCACAAGGTGCACAGCCTGGTGACATTTTACGTAAGGATTTGAATGGCGACGGCATTATTGATGGTAATGATCAGAAAGCCTATCCAAATGTTCAACGGGACAGGCCAACCACTTATTTTTCTTTTAACTCGTATGCATCCTGGAAAGGAATAGATGTCGTTATCTTTTTCCAGGGGGCAGCCGGACGTAAGGATTACTGGCTAAATGCATTCAATAATGTAAACTTTAGTACTACCAGGTATGCTGCTACATGGGATCATTGGAATAATCCCTGGAACCTGGAAAACAGGGATGGACTATGGCCCAGGCTTGGTGGAAGCGGCAATAACACGGCGCAAACGACCTTTTGGCTGGATGATATGAGCTATTTGCGTCTTAAAAATATTCAGGTAGGTTACACATTTTCGAAGAACCTCCTTAAAAGAATTTGGGCAAATAATCTCCGGATAGCATTTTCCGCTGAAAATCTGGCTACCATCACGTCCTACCGGGGTTTAGACCCGGAAAAACAAGGAAATAACAATAACCTTTATCCCATTAATAAATCCTACGCTCTTTCTGTACAATTAGGTTTCTAAATTGTTTCAATTATGGAAAAAATAAAAATGAAATCAAAAATATTTATTTTATCAGTTTTGTTCGGTTCTGTTTTGAATTCGTCTTGTAAAAAAGATCTGCTTAATCAAGTACCTACAACTGATCTCGCTGCTTCTGTTTTTTGGAAAACACCTGCAGATGCAACCACTGCATTAATGGGCGCTTATGCAGCAGTGAGACCCTGTTTTGACCGCGATTATTATTTTGATGGGCAGGGAGAGTATGTGAGAACAAGAAGTGGCACCAATAGTACCACAAGCGGTAATTTGCGACTAGGAGATGCTTACAATAACGGTAATTATAACCCTACTGGCTATGGATCCAGCTTCGATAAAATGTATATGTACTTGTATGGGGCAGTTAACCGTAGCAATTATGTTATTGAGAATGTAAATAAAATGCTCGAAACAGCATCCCCTTCAAACCTTTCCAGCTTGGACGCAATTGTCGGTGAAGCGCGGCTACTTCGTGGCAT
>JBQCFO010000243.1:0-6281 GCA_051959055.1 Ginsengibacter sp.
TTCTAAAACCATCCCACAGAACGGTACCATCTGGCTGGATAAAAATGATAGTTGCTGCTTCACGTTTGTCGTTGGGTTCATACGCGTTCACCAAATCCTGGCTGGGGGTATTTAAACCAAAACCAAGGTCCGACCATCCAAACAAACCACCGGCGCGCGGCCCCTGCGCCACCACATAAAAGGGAATCGCTGCATCACAATTGGCATCCGTACCTGTTTGTATTTCAAAAACCGATTCGGCATTATTATCATAAATCTTACTGGTAAAATTCTGGCTGTAATCTGCCATCAATGAATATTTTCCTGATTTGATCACATCTTCCGTAAGATCATAAGCTTTCTGGTAATTTTTTTGGTATAAGTACACTTTAGCCAGCAAACTTTCCGCTGCTCCTTTGTTTGCACGGCCTACATCTGTGCCCGGATCACCCTTAAGAGGCAAGCTGTCAACACCATATTGCAAATCACTAATGATCGCTGCGTAAACAGAATCTTTGGAAGCGCGGGTTTGATAAACCGGATTTTTAGCATCACTCAAACTATTCGGAACGGTTAAAACCAAAGGCACTCCTCCAAATAATCTTACCAGGTTGAAATATAAATATGCCCTTATAAATTTTACTTCACCAATCAACGTTCTTTTGGTTATATGATCAAAAGTGCTTTGATCCAGTTTATCCAAAGCCTGGTTGGCTGTGGAAATACCTTGATAATGGCCACTCCAAAGCCTTTCCACATAATAATTATTGCTATTGAGATCTGAGGTAAAATTATCAAAGCCCGTAGCCTGTGGCGCCTGGTCAGACGGGGTGCTGCCTTTATCCGCATCATCAGAAGCTACGTCAGTAGCCATGCAAAAAATAATTCCATGTATATCGTTACCAAAACCTCCCTGGTAAAGCTGGCTATAAACACCCGTAACTAATTTACGGGCGAGATTCGGATCTCCTGCCACGGAAGACTCTGTTAATTGTCCCTGGGGCTGTACTTCCAAAAAGTTTTTTTTGCAACTCCAAAAAAGAAAAGCAAAAGAAAAACAGAAAATAGTTTTTATGAATTGAATTCTGAATATACGGTTCATATCTGGAAAAATTAAAAGGTTAAATTGATGCCAAAAGCAAAAGTGCGTGTTGTGGGATACGCATTAAATTCTATTCCCGGGGCAAGAGGTGTTCCCAAAGGAGAAGCTTGTCCCTGTATTTCCGGCGAAAAGCCGGAATATTTCGTAAAAGTTGCCAGATTTTGACTGGTAACATAAATACGAAAATTATTGATGCCTGCTTTATCTAAAAAAGTTTTAGAAAAGGTATATCCAATCGTTAGATTATTTATCCTTGCAAAATCTCCCGATTCAATGAAGTAAGTGGATTGCGGCAGCGGATTTAAATTAGCTCTCGGTACATTGGATGTGTAATTCTGAAACGTCCACGCATCTTTGGCCACACTTGTCTCTATATTATCTTTTTGATTAAAGCGGGCCGCTTTTTTCCCATTATAAATTTTACTACCGATCGTTCCATAAGCACCGAGGCTCAAGTCAAAAGATTTATAAGAAACAGTTGCGTTTAATCCAAGAGTAAATTTTGGCTGATAAGAACCGGCAAAAACCCGGTCGTTGTTATCAATCTTTCCATCGCCGTTTATATCAGCATATTTCAGATCGCCCAGACTTGGCAATTGTCCGTTTATCGTAATCGGAGTTCCGTTTTTGGTAACGTAAGCTGCAAGCTCTTGCTGGTTGTGAAAAACGCCTTCTGCCTGCAATACAAAAAAACTTCCAATGGGATGGCCATTTGCAGTTAGTGTCGTTGTACCTTGTGATCCGACAGTACCGGAATAAATTGCCTGGCCACCATTCAGCGATACTACATTATTCTGATTGTAACTTACATTACCACTAATATTATAACTCACATTTTTTCCGGCTTTATCTTTCCAGTTAAGGGTAAGTTCAGCGCCTTTGTTTTCAATCGTGGCCACATTGGTATAAATTAATCCGTTCCCCCCGAAAACACCGGAAATAGGGACCTGTATCAAGGCATTATTTACTTTTTTATCATAAAAATCAAGCTCACCCGAAAGTTTGTTATTGAGTACGGCAAATTCCAATCCTATATCGGCTTCATTACTTTGTTCCCAGTGAATATTTTTATCTACGATTCCTGCAAAGGCTAATCCCGTAACGTATTGGCCATTGAAGAAATAAGGAAGGCCAGAGTTGATAGTTTGCACACTGGCATTAGAAGGAATATTATCATTGCCTAATGTGCCATAGCTTGCGCGCAGTTTAAGGTTATCAAATATCTTTTGCGTTTCCATAAACTTTTCCCTGGTAATGATCCAACCTAAGCCAATAGATGGGGAATAAGCATATTTCTTTGTAAACAATGAAGAGCCATCCGCTCTGAAAGTAGCTGTGAGCAGGTATTTGTCCACATAAGCATAGCTAAGCCTGCTTATGTAGGAGTTACGGGTATATTCATTATTAGTAGAGTTGTTTAGCTGAGTGGAAGGATCTCCCTGTATTAAATAGCGGATATCCGGATCAGCAGGCACATCATTTCGCGAAGCCACTTCCAATCCGGTTAAATTCTTTTCAGCAGTGGTACCAATTAAAAAAGTGATGTCATTTTTGCCAAACGATTTCTGAAAAGTAGCCGTATTATCCCAAACCCACCGCGTATTCCGTTCATCCTGGATGCTATAAAAACTCCGGTTATTCACCTGGTTGCCACCGGGCACTAAATATGTGGTAGAGTCGTTCAGAAACTGGTAAGTATACATCTGCCTGTTATTCAACCCTAATTCTGCGCCGATACTGGTATGAAGTGTAAGCCAGGGAACAGGTTTGTAATCGAGAAAAGCGGTTCCCTGCAATCTGTTTTCAATGTAATGATTATTGTTGCTTTCAATATCCAGGAGCGGATTTCCTACATTCTGATAGGCAGATGTATTTCCGTATTTTCCATTTATTTTAGAAGCAATAACAGGAGCAGCGTGATAGGCATCATTATAGGCCGCGCCCAAATTCACGTCATTGGTATTTCCCCTGCTATAAGATAATAAGGTATTGAGTTTAAGCCTATTGCTCAATTTATACTCATTATTTAACCGAACCGTAAAACGTTTAAAATTATTATCAATCACAATTCCCTCATCTGTGAGATAATTGATGCTTAAAAAATAATTTATTTTATCACTTCCTCCTGATACAGATACATTATGATTCTGTTCAAACGCCTTTCTCAAAATGGTAGCATACCAATCTGTGTTTGTTTTGGTTAATGAAGTATCTACTAAAATACTGCCGTTGCCCACATTGACGCTTGCCTGATTTATGTAAGCAGCATATTGTTTTGAGTCAGCCATTTTTACCAAATGCCCTGCTTCTCTAAAGCCTGCTTCACCGTCGTAGCTGATGCGCATTTTACCTGCCTTACCTGTTTTGGTGGTAATAATAATAACCCCGTTTGCAGCACGTACTCCATAGATCGCAGCGGCAGAGGCATCTTTTAAAATATCGACACTGGCTATATCAGCAGAATTGATGTTGCGAATATCGTCCGTCAAAACGCCATCGACAACGTATAGTGGATTCACTCCTCCGAGAATACTACCCGTGCCTCTAATCAGAACGGAAGGGGCTGAATTAGGAGCGCCGGAGCTGATGATTTGTACCCCAGCGACTTTGCCCTGAATCGCCTGTGTAGCGGTAAGAACAGGTTGTTTGGCTATCTCATTTCCGGTTATACTTGCTACCGATCCTGTAATATCTCTTTTCTTTTGAGTACCATAACCAATCACCACTACTTGTTCCAATTGGGTAGCAGAACCGGTTAGTGTAACGGTAACATTCGTCCTTCCATTCAATGGAATTGTTTGCGAAGCATATCCAAGAGATGATATTTCAAGAACCGCATTTGGATCATTTACCTGTAACGAAAAATTTCCGGCAGCATCCGTTGCAGTGCCGGCAGTGGAGTTTTGTACCTGAACAGATACACCCGCAATGGCATGGCCATCAGTGCCGATAACATGGCCGGTAATTGTTGACGTTTGAGCATATGCTATCGAAGGAAGAAAAGAGGAAATTATTATCAAGAGAGTAATTATTCCAGAAGAAATAAAATCTTTGGAATAACGGCAGGTACAAAAAATCATAAGTTTAATTTTTAAAACCTGCCGCAAAAAAAGAGCCGAAGTGTTGAAGAACCTAAATTAGAATACGCTACAGTGAGGGAATTTGAAGCAATTTTTTTTTAAATTCAAGCCCTTATAAGAGATTTGAATACCGAAGATTTTAATGAGAATACAAGGAATACCGGGGTTCGATTTCAGGAATTTAGGGCACATATTTTGAGCCTGAACAGCATTTACTTATCACTTCAAATTTTCACATTATGGAACACAAAAAGCCTTTTCATTATCCTGAAAGCATCCGGGTAGTCCCGTTGCATCAGCCTGAGCCAACAGAAATTGCACCAAAAAAGAAAAAAAAGAAAGCGGCTACCCAACTCATTTATCGTGGCGGCCCTTTAATTCCGAATGTCGAAGTATTTACCATTTTTTGGGGCGAAGGTTGGCAAACTACCTTAAAAGATACCGCTACCCAAATAAACCAGTTTTTCCAAACTATTTTGCAAAGCACATTGATGGATCAATTAAGCGAATATAACGTACCAAAATATACTATAGGGAAAGGCACTCTTACCGGAACCATTACCACTACTGATAAAGAGCCAACACAAAGCATCACCGACACAGAAATTCAAAAACAACTTTTGAGCTGGATCAAAAGTAATAAAGCATTTCCAAAACCAAATGGCAACACACTTTATTTTATGTATTTCGATTCCGGCATTACCGTTTCTATGGGAGGAAGTGGTTCATGCAGTTCTTTTTGCGGCTATCATAATAACGCAGATAATAGCACCTTTTATGCAGTGATGCCTTATCCCGATTGCACCGGTTGCCTGGGTGGAAATGCAGTTTTTGATGCTTTAACCGGCACCAGCAGCCATGAACTTTCTGAATCTGTCACCGATCCGATTCCCGGAAGCGGATGGTATGATGACAACTATGGAGAGATAGGCGATATCTGTGCATGGAAATTTAAAACTTTAGACGGATACAATATTCAGCTGGAATGGAGCAACAAAAAAAATAAATGCCTTTAACGAATGTTGATAAATGAAACGATTGGAAAATGCAGTAATAAATGTTGATAAACGTGAGGAACATTCCCAAAATTGCAAAAATAATTGAAACCAGTTTTACCTGATTTCTTCCACTAACTTTGACCCCTTTGACTTTGTAAATTAACCGACAAGTATTATGGTAAAAATGGGTGATTATAACGTGATGAAAATTATCAAAGAAAAGCCGATGGGGGTTTTTCTCGATGATGGTGATGCAGGCATATTATTGCCAAAAAGATTTGTGCCTCATGGTTCAAAAATCGGTGATGAACTAAAAGTTTTTTTGTATCATGATGGCGAAGACAGGCCTATTGCTACAACGCAAAAGCCTCTTGGAAAACTGGGTGATATTGTAAAATTGAAAGCGGTAAGTGTAACAAACCAGGGCGCATTTTTAGATTGGGGATTGATGAAAGATCTTTTTATTCCTAAATCAAAAATGAAAAATTTCATGATTCCCAATGGTGAATATCTGGTAAAAATCGTAATGGACGAAAAGACAGGAAGGCTTGCTGCTACAGAAAAATTAGAATCGTTTTTATCAAATGAAAATCTCACCGTAAAAGAAAAAGACATTGTCGATCTTATCGTTTACCGCCGAACCGATATTGGCTACGAAGTAATCATCAATCAGATCCACAAAGGCATTTTGCATAACAATGAAATTTATAGAAATATTGCTATTGGAGACCGGTTTCAGGGGTTTATAAAAAACATTTTACCCGAAAATAAAATTGACGTTGCAGCGGGAAAGCCAGGCTACAACCGCGTTGAAGACGAAACAGAAAAAATTATTCGTTTACTGAATGAGAATGATGGCTATCTTCCTTATCACGACAAATCCTCACCGGAAGAAATTTATTCCTTTTTTGGAATGAGCAAAAAAACTTTTAAAATGGCTACCGGGAGTTTATACAAACAACACAAAATCATGTTTACAACGTCGGGGATTCGACTGAACGAAGAATGATTGTTTAAAAATTTGTCACCACGCGTTTTTTTGATCTTCATTCGTTCTTTCAGGAATTTCAGGGGGATGAATTCGCCAGTCGGGATCGTATTTTGTAAACATCGCAAGCCAGA
>JBQCFO010000244.1:0-2378 GCA_051959055.1 Ginsengibacter sp.
TTATTCTCCACTCTTTACTTTAATTTTGCCGCAAATTTAAGGGGGGATACTGAATGAGCAATCGTGAATATGAATCCCCGAAAATGCAAACTCTGAATATTTGTTTGTTTACTGAATGTTCTGACAACAAAAAACATAAAACCATACAACCATATAAACATGCAACTTCAACCGCTTACCGCTATTTCTCCTATTGACGGGCGTTACCGAAATCAGCTTCAACATTTGGATGAATATTTTTCTGAATTCGCTTTGATAAAATACAGGGTAAAAGTGGAAGTGGAGTATTTTCTTTTTTTGTCAGAAAAAAAAATTTTTAAAGTTCCCTCTTCTTTAAAAAAACTGTTATTAAATATTGAAAAAGATTTTTCGATTGAAGATGCCAAAAAAATAAAAGCGACAGAAAAAATCACCAATCATGATGTAAAAGCGGTAGAATATTTTTTGAAAGAAAAGCTAAAAGAGGCAAAAGCAGAAGATTTGCAGGAATGGATTCATTTTGGATTAACATCGCAGGATATCAATAATACGGCAATCCCGATGATGTGGAAAGACGCCATTGAGCATGAATATTTGCCTGCTGTTATTAATCTTCAACATACACTTCACGTTCTGGCTGATCATTGGAAAGATATTCCAATGCTTGCCAGAACACACGGCCAGCCCGCTTCTCCGACGATACTTGGAAAAGAAATGATGGTTTTTGCAGAAAGAATCGAAAACCAGATTCAGCAGTTTAGTTACATATCATTCACAGGAAAATTTGGCGGTGCAACAGGAAATTTTAATGCACACCATGTAGCATATCCAAAAATAAACTGGGTTGATTTTGCCAATCGGTTTCTGGAAGAAAAATTAGGAATTCAACGTCAACAATTCACCACTCAAATAGAACATTATGATTTATTGGCGGCTAATTTTGATGCAATAAAAAGGATCAATACCATATTAATCGATCTGTGTCGCGATATCTGGACTTATATCAGCATGGATTATTTTAAACAAAAAACTAAAGCTGGTGAAATAGGAAGCAGCGCCATGCCTCATAAAGTAAACCCCATAGATTTTGAAAATGCTGAAGGAAACCTCGGAGTAGCAAATGCACTGCTGGAACATCTTTCGGCAAAACTTCCTGTTTCACGTTTACAAAGAGATCTTACAGATTCTACTGTTATCAGAAACCTCGGAATGCCGGTTGCACACACCATTCTTTCGGTTTTATCTATTCAAAAAGGAATTTCAAAATTAATTTTGAATGAAGAAAAACTGCACATTGATTTGGACAACAACTGGGCTGTGGTTGCCGAAGCGATTCAAACGATTTTACGAAGAGAAAAATATCCAAAACCTTATGAAGCATTGAAAGAGTTGACAAGAGGAAAAGAATCAATTGATAAAAAAGCGATTCATTCTTTTATTGACTCTTTAAAAATTTCTGCTACTTTGAAAAAGGAATTGAAAGCAGTAACGCCGTTTAATTATACCGGAATTACTTCAAATATTGTTTAGCAGTAAAGGAACAAATAAAGCAAATTCTTCTTTTTAAAAATCATTTACCTTCGCTACCGCTGTTCTTTCAATCTTTTTATCAATACGTTTCTGAAATCCCTTTCTACATTATAAAGGTCATTTGCTCTTTGCGCTCCCAGAATTTTCTCAAAAGAAGGTTTGTAATTTTTGCGGATGTTTAATAGCTTTTGTTCATTTTCAAGAACATCGCCGTTTTTATTCGTACTCCGAAGTTGTTTTATTTCGTTCTCATAGCTATTATAAACAGGCCAGAATTTTTCCGCTTCTGCGGGTGTTAATTGAAGTTTCTGAGTGATAAAGGCAATTTTTAATTCCTGCACTTTTTCGGCGCGTTGGCCATTTTGGGCAGAAACAAAAGAAAAACTTCCAAAAAGTATAATTACTATCAATAAATATTTTTTCATCCTTACTGTGTATTTGTATTTTCTGAATTAATGCTTTTTAAAAAATTATTCAGTGCATTTTCATCAGTTAAATAATCTTCTGTGCTTGGTAAATTGGTTGTATCGGTATCTTTAATCAGTGTTTCGTCATCCAGGATGTTGCCAGTTTTTTCAAGGTATTTTGCAATTTCATCAGCACTTAATGATGCAATTCCCTGATCCAGTTTTTCAGGCGTTCTATACTGAGCTGATAATTGAATATAAGTTTTTGCAATTTTCTCTTTCGTTGTATCGCGATTAAATATTTGCAAAGAAGTAATAGTTATCACTCCTGCAATTACCGCTGCCGCCGCATACTTCCACCATTTTTGCCCCCTGTTTATAGAAACAACTTTTGCATTTTCCGAATGAAGCTTATGTAGAATGCGAGTGCTTAAATTATCAAAATAATTTTCAGGAACGGTA
>JBQCFO010000245.1:0-10595 GCA_051959055.1 Ginsengibacter sp.
AAGATGCTTCTTAACAACCTCATCATTTAATTCAACACCTAACCCGGGAGCATCTGGAACATGAGCAAAACCCTTATCAAATATTTTAAATCCACCTTTTGTTTTTACCAGATCTTCCCACCAGGGATTGTCTAATGAACCGTTATTAGGCATTTCCAGGGCCAACATATTATTGGTTGCGGCAGCACAGTGTACGTTTGCCATGAAAGAGATGGGAGAGCCTGCAAAATGCATAATCATCGGGATACCTTTTGATTCGGCATAATCACCGATAATTTTAGTTTCTAAAATACCGCCAGAAGAGGCAAGATCCGGTTGTACAATATCAACAGCATTATTGTCTATCAGTTTAATAAACTTTTCCTTTAGATAAATATCTTCTCCCGTCAAAGTGGGCGTTTCAATGGCATCTGTAACTGCCTTCCACTGATCAACATAATCCATCGGGAAAAAATCTTCCAGCCAGGCCAGGCGGTAAGGGTCCAATGCTTTTCCTACCCGGATTGCATTGTTTACATCATAGTTGCCAAAACCGTCAGCCCCAAGAGGAATATCCCAGCCAACGACACTTCGAACCATGTCAACATATTTAGCAAGTTCATTTAACCCCTTATCAGTAATTTGCATTTGATAAAAAGGTTGTTTAATTCTTAAATCACCCGTTAAAACAGGAGAATAACTGGACCGGTATTCAGGAGTGTACCAAAACTTGTCATTTACTGTCGTACCGGGAATATCGGCGATCCAGTCAATTGAAGGATACATTTTGAACCAGGTAATACCCAGTTTTTCTTTGCGGAAATTTACTTCTTCTTTAAACTTCTCTACATCCATTTGCCTGCCATTATGCCTTGGAACATAAGCGTACATCCTTACTTTATCCCTGTATTTTCCACCCAGTAATTGCCACACAGGGACCCCGTAAGCTTTTCCTGTCAAATCCCAGAGAGCCATCTCTACACCAGAAACGCCTCCTCCCTGCCTTGATTGGCCACCAAACTGCTTTATAAGCCTGAAAAGCATTTCCACATTACACGGATTTTGGCCCAATAAACGGCTTTTTAGCATCAAAGCATATCTCCAATCTGCTCCATCCCTCACTTCTCCCAAACCATAAATACCCTGATTGGTATCAATTCGGATTATAGGTCTTTGATTTGCTACAACACAGTACCTCATATCGGTAATTTTTAAGTCAGAAGGACTTGAAAACCGTTTCACTTTTGAAGTAGTTTGCGCAATGGTATCTTCTATTGATAAGTTCATCAAGCCTACAATTGATAAACCACCCAGTGCAGCTTTTTTTAGAAAGCTACGCCGGTTGTCCGAAGAGTGCTGGCTATCTTCTTCAATTAAAGCAGCGCGCTGTAATTTTTCTTCTTCCTTACTTTTTTCAATAATTTGGTCAATAATTCTTTTCATGATAATTAATTAATAGATTTTAAAATTTTATACTTTCAGTGTTATGAAGAGGTTAGTCATTTTGCTTTTGCAGATAATCTTCAATTTCTCTCGAGGTAATTGCTGTTTTCTTCGGATACTTCGAAAACCATTTTCTAAATTCATTCTTAATGTTTTCGGACCAGTTGCCGTGTATTTCACCTGAAGGATATTTTCCCGATTGCAGCATGTATCTTTCAAATTCATCTTTCAGGGCTATCATTTCGGAACTGGTAACCAAAGGCTCTACTAAGTAAGCCGGTATAAAGGCAACGCCGTAATCATTGGCAAAAACAACGTCTCCGGGAAACACAGTGGCTTCTCCAATTCTTATCAGGGCATTTATTGACACCGGTGTCATGTCTACTATATATGACGGGTCACTGCCTTTAATCCATGCATTAAATCCCTTTGTGTCTTTAAGTTCCTGCATGTCTCTGATTGATCCAAAAAATACAACTCCCCGTCCTGATTTTCCATAAATAGCATTGCCGAGACTGGAACCTATTAAGGTGCCATTCTTTATTTTACCAAAGCCATCAGCAACATAAATATCATCAGTAGTAAGGACATCGATTGGCCATGTATTGATTCCTCCGTGTTGAGATTTTCCCTCTTTTTTACCGGTAGCACGGATAACGGAATCAAGATCTGGCCTGGACGGCATAAACTGAGTAGTAACAGCGCGACCGACCATAGTTTCGCCGTGTTTTAAAATTTCCCAATTTTTTTCAATTTGGTTGCGAAATCCTCTTTTATTTAAGAAACCCCAGATTTGTTCCAAAGTGCAATTTTTTAACCTCTGCAAAAGATTATTGGAAACCTTCGGCCTTCCGTCAGCAAATCTTTCTCCTTTCCATGAGGAGGTTATTGCAATGATATTTTCAGCCGGAAGGGTAATTTGCTGAGCATTTATACTAAAAGTAAATGCAAAGAAAAACATGATTACAACTATCAATTTCATAATTAAAATTTGGTTTTGTATATAAGAGCAAGGCATCAATCAATGTTTGCATTTAGATAAATAGCTATTTGGGTACAGCATTTTTATTTATGTACTCCTGCAGCTTGTTTGCTTGAGGGTTATTAGCCTCCAGGTCTTTAATATAGTGGAAGCGCTCTGCCCATTCAAGGCCAAACTGTTTTCCCAATTCTCTGTTTGATATTTGAGTAAAATTTAAACGGCGCGCATCAATATCAAAGACAAAGTTTTTTACATAATTAAAATCTGCTTTGCTATCATCCTCACCAAGAATCGCCAATTTTTTACCCTCCTTTGCCAATTTCTCTTTTAATTTTCTTCCTGCACCTTGCCCGGCAGGGCCTTTTGTCGTGTTAAGCATATTTACTTCAACCTTTTTATCAATGTAATTACTGATGTCCACTATCCGGTTCACTCTCTGAGGATCGCGGGAAAAATAATATCTTTCTTTTGGGCTATGAGGTTTTAAACCTGCATCCAGGTGTTCAGGGTAATCAGTAGCCATTCCGGCCATCCACCTGGCAGCTTCAACCGCATGTGCAGTTGCAATATGATCCGGATTCTCCTCGTAGTGTTCCCAGGGGTCCCATGTGATTACTGTATCAACTTTTAATAACCTGAATAAAAAAATCAGCCGGCCTTTGAGATCCTGAATTTGAATACTATCCATCCGATGATGGGGATACATAAAATCATAAGCTTTTCCCATTCCATAGTACCTGGCAATTTTTGCATTGTCCTGTTTGTTTCCTTCCACATCACCACTATGATCATCAGAAGTTCGAAGCAGGTACCCTGTATACCCTTCATCCAAAAGCTTGGCAACGGTGCCACCGGCAAACAATGGTATGTCGTCTGAGTGCGCCTGAATTGCCAGTAGCACCTTGCCTTTATGTGGTTTTCCTGTTACATGCCGTTCTATAACAACTTCTTCCGGATCGCCCGAAAAGCCATAAGAGCCCTTCTTTACCGGCTTTTCGGATGTTGTTGTTTTATTATCATTTAAGCCGAAAGTAAATAAAGAGCTGCCGGCTAAAGCACCCGATAATAACCCTTTATGCAAAAAATCTTTTCTTTTCATATTCTTTAGTTTTAAATTGTTATTTATTATTTTACAGCATTATTTTACATCCCAAAAGACCCTTGTTGCCATATTATCGGCGCCCATACGCCCAACTGCATCTTTATAATTATCAGCGTTTACCGAAATTTCTCTTGCCGGGTATTGCAACCGGTGAATAAAATCTCCTTTTACGACAGGGTCTGCGCCTGGATACGGATTTGGTTCTAATTGCGGGAATCCAGATCTTCTGAAATTGGCCCATGCTTCAGAACCGTTTAAAAATGAGGATATCCAATATTGGGTATTTATTTGTCTGAGAGCGTCGGCAGGAATAAAAGGATGTGCAACCAGGTAGGCATTTTGTAATTCTTGTGGAATCGACGCAGAACGATCATACTGTAGCATTTGATCCATGTGGGCTTTAACTCCGGCATTATAATAACTTTCTGCAGTTCCGTTTATCCAACCACGTTGCGCGGCCTCTGCAAGTAACAATTGAGTTTGTGAATGCGTTATAAAAAACTCCGGTGCATCTATTTTTGCTAAAGTCTTTCGGTTTAACTGTGAATATTTCCATGCAGCCCCGATTTTTCCGGGATAATCGGGTTCACTGCTAATCGTAGCGTCATTATAGCCATATGGCATTCCCTGCTGGTGTTGTGGCTCCACATCCTCCGATCCGGCAGTACCCACCGGATTAGCAGGAGTCTGATATTTAACTGCGATTACCTTTAAACGGGGGTCATCCACACTTTTTAAATAGTCAATAAAAGGCTTCGCCAGGTAAAAATTTGCACGTTCACTTCCCTGGAAAGTACTGGCATTAGGATTATTAAAAACACTATTAAAAGGAACAAATGCATTGCCGGAATTAGATTCGATTAGCCCCCCTCGGGATATATCGGTGGCCAACATTACATATTGCTTTGCTTTATCAGGATTAACTTTTGTGAGCCTCATTGCAACCCTTAATAACAACGAGTTTCCTAATTTTTTCCATTTAGAAATGTCGCCTGCATAAAAAAGGTCATTCGTTTCAATTTTTTTTCCTGCGTCCAGATTATTTGTTGCGTCAACAAGTTCTTTTATCAGGTCATCGTAAATTTCCACATCAGAATCATATTTAGGAAGATTTACTCTCTCAAGGTAAGCTTCTCCGGCAGTAAAATAGGGCACATAGCCATAAGTATCAACCAAAACCTGGAATACATAACAACGCCAGATTCTTGACATGTTATATAGATTTGATCTAGATGGATCACCTTTTGTTTGATGCAAGACATTTGTAAGTAATTTTACTGGTCCTGTGTACAACGACGTAAAAGCTGACCCAACGTTGTTAGCAAAAAACCAAACATTATGATTACCGCCTTCCAAAACTCCGGTAAAAGGCGTAATAATTTGTTGAACAATTTCTGCCTGGTATTGAATTGTATAAATTGCAGAAGTTAACTGAGCATTTGCGAACAAATAAGACGGATCCAAAGAAGTAGGTAAAACAGGATTTGTATTCACTTTTTCAAATCCTTTATCACATCCTGACGTGCCAATTAAATAAATAAGCAGCACCCAAATGAATTTAGTTATTCTTTTCATTTTAATATTTTTTAAAACGGTTTTTAAAATCTTACATTTACGTTTAAGCCATAAGTACGGGTAGTGGGAAGAGAGTGAGTATCAAGGCCCTGGAAGTTATCTGATACAGAAATTTGGGACTCCGGATCCAAATTATCAAGATACTTTTTGATCATTAAAGGATTGTTCACAAATACTGAAACTACTATCGCTTTCAAAGCGGACTTTTTTAGGAAGGAAGTCAAGTCGTAGCTGAGTGAAACAGTTCTTAAGCGAACAAAACTTGCATTATATACAAAAGGTTCTCCGAGATTACGCAACGAAGCATAAAACTCTTCAGCCGGCACAGCAATCGAATTTGGCGTACCATCTGCATTGTAACCTTTAAACACCACTCCTTCTTCCCTTCCTTCCAAAGAAGCTTTTGATAGGCCATGCCTCAGGAAATTAAAATTGGAATTTGAAAGAACTACTGCCCCGGCTTTAAAATCTATTTGAGTAAAAATTCTGAAAGCCTTATAGCTAACGGTGTTCGTCCAACCGCCGGTCCATTTGGGAATGGCACTCCCATAGGTTTTTAATTCCCCCAATAATGGCTTTCCTCCAGCTGTCAAAATATTGCCTTTCGCATCTCTCTTATAATCAAAAGCTCTGACAGAAGCAAGCGGATGCCCCACTTCATGCGAAATAATTCCAAAATACTGGCCAACTCCAACATCAAATGAACTTTGGCCATTTGCGAGTGTGAGCACTTCACTATTATTGAATGCTGCATTAAAGCTGCTTTCCCAGTTTATTTTTCCCTTAACTGGAAGAATGGTCAACAATAATTCAACTCCTTCATTTTTTAATTTACCAATATTTACCTTTGTTTGCGTATATCCTGATGCTTCTGAAATGTTTACATTCAAAATTTCATCTACAGTATTTTTCCGGTACAAAGAGAAGTTCAAGTTTACACGACTATTGAACATACGCAACTCCATCCCAAATTCTGTTTCCTTAAATTTTAATGGACGTAAATTCGAAGTTGGGCTGACCGCAGAATTAATGGTTCCAAGTGCGATATTATTTAAAGGATTAGGATTGATTGAATAATAAAGCGCATTGGTATAAGGATCAGTGTCTCCACCAACCTCTGCATAAGCAGCGCGTAGTTTCCCATAATTCAACCAGGACGGTTTGGTGGAGAAAATATCTGTAAAAACAAAACTGCCGTTTATGGAAGGATACAAATAACTATTCGATGCTGGATTTAAAGTAGAGAACCAGTCATTCCGCGCTGTTAAATTGAGAAAAAGAAAGTTTTTAAACGATAGCTCTGCCGATCCATACAAAGAGTTTACCCTCTTTTTGCTGAAATTATAATCGGGGTTTTTTACTTGTCCGTTCCCGATTGTATATAGTCCTCGAACATAAAAATTCGTAACATCGGTACTGAAGCGATCATATATTTGCTGCATTTGATTTCCGCCAACCGTTAGATCCATGAGGAAATTATTAAACTTGTGGCTTGCCCCAACCAGAAAATCAATATTTCTTTCACGGAATGTTGTTACATTCTGGTAATAATATCCATTGAATCCTGAAACTGCGGCACTTAAATTTCTTGATCCTGTAGGACGATTAAATTCATAGGGTCGGGTATAATAGTCCTGTCCTATTCTTCCCTGTAAATAAAGCCAGTCTGATAACTGATACCGGATAGAAGCATTTCCGAAAATTCTATCTCTTCTTATATTTTCAAAATGTTCATAAGCAACCCAATAAGGATTATTTCTTCCTGTAAAACGCGCCAATGGCATTTCATTACTATTAGAATCTTTGTAATTCTTCAACCAATTGACATCAATACTATTTGCCATAGTATAAATGGTCGTATTTACACTGAAACCTTCTATTCCGATCTGCGGAGGATTATGATTGTATTCATTTGAATAATTAGCATTTACCTGCGTTGATAACTTAGGAGTTAGATTATAATTTATTGCAAGGTTCAAAATCTTTTTGTGGAAATCAGAATTTGGAACAATTCCGGTTGCATCTGTATTAGAAAATGAGATGCGAAAACTACCGCGATCATAACCACCGGATAATGCCACCGAATTTGTAGAGTTAAATCCGGTCCTATAAAATTCTTTTATACGATCTGTATGAGGACTATAAGGCTTGAGAGTACCATCTGACTGAGGAGTTGGTTTATTATCAAATTTTTCTCCAAAGCTCCATATCCCGGAGCTTTGTGCCTCCGCCACTGTTGTTGGTCTTACACCATTTTCACCTTGTCCGTACACATACTGGAAATCTGTAAAGTCGATCGCATTTGAGATCTGATTGTTCGTATTAAATTCAATGCCGATTCCTTTATTTTTACTACCTGATTTTGTGGTAATAATTATGGCTCCATCTTTTGCCCTATAGCCATACAAGGCAGCAGCAGCAGCGCCCTTCAATACAGTCATTGATTCAATATCATCAGGGTTTATACTTTGTAATCCATCACCTCCATCGGAGGAGCCACCAGTTGGATTGTCAGTATTTTTGTACCCTGCCGAGATACTGGTATTATTTATCGGTACTCCGTTTACTATGATTAACGGTGAATTATCGCCGCCAAATGATGATTGACCTCTGATACGAATTTTAGCCGAACCTCCAGGCCCACTCGTTGGAGCAGAAACATTCACTCCGGCTACCTTTCCAACAAGGCTATTGCCGACATTGTTTGTCCGGTCTGTTCCAATTTGATCGGTGTTTACAACACCGGTAGAATATCCAAGGCTTTTCGCTTCCCTTTTTATTCCCAGGGCAGTTACAACAACCTCGTTTAGTTTTGTAGCTTCTTCCTTTAAAACTATATTTATTTCGGTGCGATTATTCAAATTTACTTCTTGCGTTATAAATCCTACGTATGAAAAGATTAAAAGGCCATTTGCTGGAACATTGATTGAATATCTACCTTTCGAATCAGTTGATGTACCAATACTTGTACCTTCTATAGTAACACTTACCCCACCCAACGGTTCTCCTTTTGAATTAGTAACGATACCTGTTACAATATTTGCTGAAGGAACAACCTCGTTTTCTTTTTTCAATGGATTTTGATTTGCCTTTTCTCTTATTACCACTGTATTGCCAAAAATTTTATAAGCTAAAGGTTGATTTGTAAAGCAGAGTTTCAACGCCTCTTCTACAGGGACCTGCGTTACCTGAAGAGTAACAAGAGAGGCTTTTTCCAATATCTCTGTTTCATAAAGGAATGTATAGCTGGTTTGGTGTTCAATTTTCTTAAGTACTTTCTCCAGGCTCGATTTTTTTTCATTAAGGGTAACTTTTTGAGCAACTACTTCAGCACTTACCTCTAAGCAGGCAAAAAGCATAAAGCAAGTTGTCAGTTTCATGATTAATAAAATTTTGATTAGGTGGAAATTCCTCCGGCAAGAGGTTTTGTAATTTAAAAGCAATGCCATAGCTTTGATTCGTTTTTAGGTGAAACAATAATGATACTAACGGTTTTATTTTTGAATAGCCTGAACATTTTACGGGCCCTGACCCTCATCAAGGCCCGTTTTGTTTTTTGCTATCTTATCTATTAACTTTTATTTTCTGACTTATTAGCTTATTTTTAATTTTCTGATATTGTAATTTTTTTATTAACAATTTCCATACTCACCCCTGTATATTGCAGCATACCTATTACCTGACTTAGGCTCAAATTTCTGCTAATCTTTCCTGTAAACCGCCGATTAGGAATGAAACCATTATATTCCACTTCCACATCATACCATCTTGAAAGCTGGCGCATGATATCAGGAATATCGGCATTATTAAATTCAAAGTTATCATTCGTCCAGGCTACCGCTTCTTCGGTATTTGCATGCCGGTTAATTTTTAACCTTCCTGTTTTAGTAAGGTCAGCTTGCTCACCCGGGGTCAACATAATGGTTTGATTGACTGAACTTGGCGACAATCCACTCCTTATTTTTACAGAACCTTCTAATAATGTTGTTGCAACTACGCTTTCATCGTCATAGGCATTTACATTAAAATGCGTGCCCAGAACTTCTATGGTCATATCGTTCACCTTTACATGAAAAGGCATTAATGCGTTTTTCGCTACTTCGAAATAACCTTCCCCGGTTAAAGTCACCTCCCGGATTTTGCCTGAGAACGATGCAGGATATTTTAATGAGGAGGCAGCATTGAGCCAAACTTTTGAACCGTCGGACAACACAATTTCATACTTTCCACCCCGTGGAGTGGATATCGTATTATACCCTGCTCCGTCTGATTTTTTTTGATCCAAATCATATAATATTTGACCATCATCTCCTTTTATAATTTTTATATTTCCCTGTCTTATAAGCGTTCCATTTTTAGCGCTATCCAAATCAATAACAGACCCATCAGCAAGTGTAAGCGTTGCCTTATTAGAGCCAGGAAGTGCATCATGTGAAGAATTAACGATGTTTTGTTTTTGATTTTTAGCAATTGCATCATGATTATGTTCACTTGATGATTCATTAAAAACATAAAATAAACTTGCGAAAACAATGATAAAAACGACTGCTGCAGCCGATATTCTTACATAGACTCTATTTATGAATCTGATTTTTTCATCACTAATTTTATTTTTTAAAATGTTCCTCCAAATTGAGTTCTGAATATTATTCTTCAATTCTTCTTTTTGTTCAGATGTTAGCATTTCCATGACATCTGAATTGTTTTGAAAAAGATTGTAATAGCTTATTATGAATTGTTCTTCTTCATTCGTTAATATCCCTTGTTGATATTTGCGCAACAATTCTATAAAATAATCTTTCTTCATATCCTTTACTTTCCTGTTATTACTTGCTTTTATATATGACCCCAAAAATTAAGAATGTCCCATTCGCCTAAAATTTTTTTCAAAATAAAATATTAAAAAGAAAAGCAAAACCGGGATGGTCATTATGGTTTTGATTCAACCAGTTGTTATTCAATAAACCTCTGATTTTTGTATTTTGGGTTGCAGAGTGTCTCTTCCTAAATCAACAAAGGAATCGTTGCTGAAAAGAGTTTCCAGATAGGCTGGCAGCAAAACTAGTAAGAGTGTAATAAATTATTAATTAATAACTCAAAACGGTCATTACTATTAAAAGTAATCGCATTAATGAAACTTTCAAAGCTTCTATAGCTTTGCCTAGCTGATTTTGCACGGTTTTTATGGTAATTCCCAATTGTTCTGCTATTTCTTTAGTTCGCAGATCTTCATGAAAACGAAGCATGAAAATCTGCTGTCTTTTGGGCGGTAATGTTTGCACCAATGCATCATAGGATTTACAAAATTCTTTCCAAAGCAGATCTGAATCAGCGCCTGAATTTTCAGCAGAAATGTTTTCTAAAATATCAAAAAAAGGATGCGTAGCTTTTTGTTTTCCGACCAACTTTATCACTTTATTCCTGACAGCAACATTTAAATAAGCAGGCAGATTTTCTATGTGCCTTGTTTCCCTATTAAACCAGATATGAGTAAAAATTTCTTGTACAATATCT
>JBQCFO010000246.1:0-17445 GCA_051959055.1 Ginsengibacter sp.
ATCCCGAAGCGGTTGTGCCCTTGATATAATAGGTACCTGCTCCTGCTGTTTTGGGTGTCGGGTACGCTGAAGTTGCTCCTGCATCAGTCCAGTAAGTGTAGGTTAGACCTGCCGTTGAGCCTGCTGTTACGGTTGCTGCCGTCAAATCCGCAGTTGATGGGGAACATACTGCGATGTTGGTAACTACAACCGTAGGAATAGGATTTACCGCAACAAATATTAAATTACTTGTTACCGGACTTCCGGTGGCACAGGGCGCATTCGACGTCATTACAACGGAAACACTTTGGCCATCAGCTATGGTTGTAGGTGTAAAAGTTGAACCGGTTGCGCCGCTTTCATTCAGGCCATTTAGTTGCCACTGATAAGTAGGATTAGTTCCTCCATTAGTAGGCGTTGCGGTAAATGTTACAGGAGTGCCAGCGCAAATCGTTGTTGCAGTTGCTGCCACACTTACACTAACGGGCTTATTATCTGACCCGGAACCAGCAACTGCAACATTTACTGGGCTCGCTCCTCCTCCACTAATGGATATGGAGCCATTATATGGTTGAACTGCCGTTGGAGAAAACATCACATAAATGTCTTGTGTGTACGGCACTCCTCCCGAAGGGGCTAAAGCAAGAGAAGTCGTAAACGGTCCATTTTTGTTTTCGGAATAGGTATAACCCGATAATTCGCCGACAGAGACAACTTCATCGGTTAAATCAGTTCCATTAATTGTAAATTTAAGTACCGGAGTAGAGCCGACGCAAACGCTACCGAAATCCAGGATTGGTGGTGTAGGGGTTAAAGTTGTTTGCCCATTACTCCTCCCAATAAATCCAAAAGCAATAAATATTAATAAGTAAAATTTCCTCATAAAAAACATTTCTTAAATGGTTAAAGAAGTAATGAGGTGTTTCAAAAGAATTGGGGCAAGAGACTCAATAGCAATTCATAGAATAACTTACAAAAACCGTTGGATACAAGGGGTTATCAGAAGTAAATCGTAGAGATGGGATTTGGGAAAAAAGCGATAGCGAGTTAGCTGCTTCCGCTTTTAAGAGGTAAAGATATAAATGTTTTTCATTTAATAAAATATTTCTGTCATTTTTTTTCAACAGTTATATTACAACCAGTTGCCCCAGTAAACCAATTAATACTGTTAAATCCCTGTCTGCGGGCTTACAAATATCATACATACACATTTCTTGAGTGTGAGCAATTAATCTTCCAGTAAACCAAGAAATAAAACGAATTTCTATTCCATTGGATACCATTCGGCAATCAAGGTAGTATTTTTTTAATGTGTGGAAAAACGATGTTTGAATGAAAGATAAGAGAAGCGGTGGCAAATCCAGAAGCTTTAGCGCTAAACGGCATTACGAAAACGCCAATCAGATTGCGCACAGTGGGCAAGGCATGTAACTCCTGCAGCTTACAGTAAACCGACAAATAAGTGTAATTGTTGTTTTGAAAATTGTCGCTGACTAATACTTCTTACTCTTTAATTTGAAAGTGAAGCGATTTGATCTTTCCTCTTTGTGCTGTCGGGCTAATCAAAGCGTTGCGAAAAGAGAGTCTGAACCGCATACGCATCATTTGCCTAAAAAAAATAAAAAAGCTGGCAGAAAAAAGCTGCCTGAAAAAATAATTACTTTCCAATACGAATGTTTTATCAACAGAATCAATACATCACTTTAATCACTTCTACTCCCCCACCCGGTTTTACAATTTCAAGTTGATAGATTCCATGGGCCAGGTTGTAATCCCATGTAATATTTTCAGTAGCATTTCCTCCGCCATGGCCTACTTGTTTTGACACAATAATTTGTCCCAAAGGATTCATTAAGCGGATGCCATAAGTGCCGGCTGGCTGATTTCTGAATTGCAAATGTATGATGCCATCTTTTATCGGATTTGGATTTACTGTAATGGAAGGCGTACCATATCCTACCAGCACTTTTACCACAGCGGTATAATTGATGCTACCATCCTCAGCTATGGTTTTGATCCGGTAGTAATTAAGTCCGCTGCTTACATTCTTATCTATCCATTCATAACTTCCGGCTCCCTTGTTGACAGCATTTAAGGTACTCATCACTGTAAATCTTACCCCATCCAGGGATTTTTGGACTTCATACTGCTGAATACTATGTTCGTTTTGTACTTTCCAATCTACCGGTATATCACTGTTCTTTTGAACTGCATTTACCGATACAAAGGTGACCGGAACCACTTTTGAAGATGCCTTTTTAAATACAATCCTGAACCGGTTAGCGGCTTTAGAACCTTTATCACCGGTAATAACAAAATCTACATCAGTGGTTCCTTCCAGGTTCAAAGGCTTGCTGGTATTGAGATAGGTGTCTTCTACAAAACCATTTAAATTATAAACAGACAAACCATTGGCAATAAATTCCACCCGGTACCCCTGTGTTGCCAGACCTGTAAGATTATAGAAGATGGTATCTTCACCAATTATCTTGCTTCTTCTTTCAATGGCAAGATTTTTTCCCTGTGAAAGTATTCCAAAGTTTTCTGAAAAATTGCTTATTTTCCTGGCATCCATTCCATCTATTTTATTGCTATATGCCTTATTATATTGAATCAGATTTCCGTCAGCAAGTGTAGTTTTTGCATTAGAATTTACCGCATAAAGATTTGCGCGAATTTGGGCTACGGGACTGCTAATATTACCTGTTCTCAGGAACATCATATTTGAATTGGTTACAGATGCTTTAACAGTTTCATTAAAGGATACCGTACCATTGGAACCGGTTGCCTGCACAAAGAATGCCTGTCCGCTTTGCAGGTAATTATTTGGACCGGAGCCATAGCTGCCTCCCCCCGGTGTGGCATAATAATCGCTCCCATTCAGAGACAGTGTCTGGAAGGCTCCAAGGCCATAAGCCCCTGCTAATTGTGGATCCCAGGCGAAGATGAATTCATTGGTTCCCCCACCCCTGATTATTTTTCTTAAATCAATTACAGATGCGTAAGGATTTCCCACAGATTCAAAATTACCGGCAATTACATTGGTAACAGGTGGCGGGTTACCAGGAGTAAATAATATTCCTTTTGTGCGCATAATGGTGGCATTGGCTGCCTGATTATAAGCATTTACCGATCTATCGCCCCGCACTAATATCATATAGCCTTTCTGGTTGTAAACCAAAGTCGGATCTGTATTTGGCGGCCCTATATACGAATTGCTTACATAATCATATACTTTGATAGAAGGCCCCGGCTGGGTATAGATATCAAATCCGTTTTGGAAAGTAGTGCCGGTGGTGAGGTTACTTGTCATCATGGTTCCGTATCCGGCATGTGGGTTACCGGCAGTTCCGGCAGTTGGAGAAACAACGTTTGAAACGGTAGCGCCTTCCATCCAGGATTGCCTGATGGTTTGTCCCTGGGTAGGCACCGCAAGCATTTGCCATGATTTTTGATGCAGTACGCCGCTGCTGATGTATCTCTCAACGCCTACATTTCCCTGGATGATATCTCCGGCATTCAAAGCGCCGATTCCGGCTGTACTGTCAAGCGATGATTTGAGCACCAGATTGTTGTTGGTGGTTAAAGTACCCGCTTTTGTAAATGTTAGCATTCCAAGAACGTTTACAGTATCTGTTCCGCTGAAGGTCAATCCTGCTGCATTGCTGAAGGTGAGATTGCCGATTGTGTTATTGTCAAACATATTTCCTGAAATAACCTGGGCGGATGTCCCGTTAAATTCGATGGTTCCTTTTGAAGGATTGAAATCGCCGTTATTGGTAATCGTTCCTGCTATCTGAAGGGTATTTCCGTTGATGGCTACAGAAGCGCCTGCATCTATTTGCAGATTAATAATAGTGGCCATCGGGCCGGTGCTCAATACAGGATAGTTATTGCTCGCTACTACAGGTACGTGAACGGTAGGGCATGCAGTAGTTGGCGTACTTCCGGACGACCAGTTACCGCCATCGTTCCAATCTGTACTCTTGGTTCCTGCCCAAAGATTGTTGATACCAATAGTCGCATCTGATGAATAAACGCCCCCACAACCACTAGTAACCCACACCCTGTAAAGCGTTGTAGTTGTGACGTTGGTATAATTTAAAGTAATTGTATTGTTCACAACATTTGTCCAGGTAGTACCACCATCGGTTGATAACTCCCAGTGATCTATTGTTCCACTTTGTCCTGTAAGAGTGATAGACCCGTTCCCTCCGCTACATATTGAATTTGAGGCAAGGGTGCCTCCGGTGGCCCCTGCCTCAACGGTTATAGTTCCGGTAGCAACAGCATTCGTTGTGCAAGAGCCGGTTACAGTGACGGTATAATTAAACGGCCCGGTACCTGTTGGCGTCCCACTAATTGTAATGGTATTACCAGACACGACATAATTTACTCCTGAAGGCAAGCCGGTAACGGTCGCGCCGCCTGCGGTGCCACCGATGGTATAAACAATTGCAGTCATTGGAGCATTTTGGCAAACTGATGGTGAGGCATTTCCTGTTGTTAAAGCAACAGTTTGTGATTGAACTGTGATGGTACCATTGGCCACAGCGCTTCCACAACCACCAGAGGTGGTTACTGCGTAATTGAAGGTACCTGAAGTATCCGGTGTACCGGTGATAGTAAACACGCCCCCGGAAAGTGAACCGGTTACTCCAGCCGGCAATCCGGCAACTGCTGTTGTAGTTGCATTATTCAGTGTGTACTGAATATTTGTTATGGGAGAATTAATACAAGTGGTTTGTGTACTATTAGCGGTAGTAAGAACCAGAGTTGCCATTGGTGTAACATGGATCTGGCCGGTAACATTTACGTCACTGCAGGTCCCCGATGAAGTAACGGTATAAGTAAAGTCTCCGGCCTGGGTTGGGGTACCACTTATTATTACAATTCCACTATTCACAGTAAATGTGACTCCATTCGGCAAAGAGGTAACTGTAGCACTTGCACCTGCAGGGCCAACAGTGTATTGGATATTATCAATTTTAGAATTGATACAAACAGTTTGACTGTCATTTGCAGAATTGAGTGTAACAGTTTGAGATGTAACGGTGATAATTCCACGGGCGGTATCGGGAATACAAGATCCGGAAGTAATAATCGTATATGGATAAGTACCAGGAGTTGCATTGGTACCGGTAAGGGTATAAGTAGTACCTGATAAGTTTCCTGTGAAACCAGATGGTAGGGTACTGGTACCAGAAATGTTTGTTGCAGTACCACTTAATGCAAATCCAATATTAACCGGTGCATTTGCACAAATGGTGGGCGATGCGCTTCCACTGGAAAGTGTGATCTTATCAGCATTTATCGTAATAGTTCCGGTTACGGTTTGCGGGTTACATCCGTTGGTAGTGATGGTATAAGTATAATTCCCGGCAACTGTAGGAGTACCGCTGATGGTTAAGAAATTACCAGAGAATGTTGAGGTGATTCCGGCAGGCAATCCGCTTACTGTAGGACCTGTTGAATTACCATTTCCTACGGTGTAAACAATATTACTGATTGCCTGATTTTTACAAATGGTTTGCCCATCTGTACCGGGGGCGGAAACAAGATTGATAAATGTTGAAAGTGTTGCAAACGAAATATCATCGATGCCGAAATTATTACCATACACCGCTGGCTGGAGATCGGTAATAGAAACAATGGCAGTGGTTGTTGTTGGCCCCGATGTCCACGTACCATAAAATCTTACCCATTGATGATTAGCAGAATCTGCATGAATGTTATTAGGTGGCCTTGGCAGGTTACCAAAGGTACCGACCTGGGCGCCATTTACATTAAACTGCAGGATGGCATTTGCAGGAGTCGGAGGACTTGGCAAATCGTCCAGTTCCAAGCCCCATGCAGAAAAATAGTAAGTGGTATTTGGGAGAACATTTAGCGTTTCCTGCCATATCTGGTAATTCGCGCCGGTACCATTTACCATCATAAAGTTTCCATGACCTGAAGTATGGTCTTTACCCCATAAAAACGTTGGAGCGTAATAATTTGCCGCTGTATCGACCGCATACCCAGGTGGATAATTTAAACCTCCTGCAATACCTGTTTTATTTGGATATGAAGAGGTAAATCCAACATTTCCCGCGTTAAAGTTTCCGTTAACTACCAGTTCCTGCGATACACTGATTGAACCTTTACCAGGGCAACCAGTTCCCAAAAAGGCGGTTACGCTGAAAACTCCTGCTACATCAACCTGCGTAGTATCAAAGGTCGAACCGGTGGTCCAGATATAGCTTGTTGCTGCAGGAACAGAAGTCGCTGCTAATACTACCTTGCCTGGAACTGCGCAATAGTCGGCTCTGAGCGTAACAACAGGTGCAGGGTTAGCGCTAACAACAACTGATTCGGAAGTACTGCAACTGCTTGCGTTGGTTGCCGTAGCGGTATAGGTTACATTGCCACTGGTTGAAGGATTAGCATATACTGTTGAAACGCTTTGGCCTGTGTACGCTGTTGTTGCTCCGGCATCTGTATAAAGGCCGGTTGCCGGCGACCACGTTACGTTAACCGGAGTAGACGGAACTGTATAATTGATGGTTAGCGTCCAATTTTGAAGAGTCCCTGAATAGGTGTTTCCAAAACAGGTTCCAAAAAATCCAAATCCATGGCACCAGATAATGTCCGCTGCTTCTAAGGTCCAGTTTCCATTAGGTGTTCCATTTAACGAAGAGAACGAATTGACATTTGAAACATCCGGCGCTCCGACATTATTGGTTGCATCCGGTTTGTATGTACCTGTAAATGGTGCGTTTCCTGAGACAGGATTAGCAGTGGTACTGCTTATCGTAGTGTTTGTAAAATTAGAGGTACTGGCATTTGAAGAACCTGGATTAGGTCCATCCTGGTTCACGAGATTCAATACTTTTCCATTCGGAGCTTTCAGGTTCAACACTAAATCATAGTCATACGGATGTGTAATGCTAAAGTTAACGGTTACACTATTAATAACCGCTCCTGCCGGGATTCCGGAAACAGCGATGCTGTTTGTAAGGGTGCCTGGGTTTCCTGAAGAATTCGCGTCTGGTATTGCACGGTTTACAGTAACAGTTTGAGTAAAGGTGCCAGAACTGGAACCCGATACAGAAGCGTACAACGGTTGAATAGTACCAAGGCAAATTGTCGCGCTTGCCGGAGTGATGGTAAATGCAGGTGGAGGTGCATTCACAGTTATTACCGCAGAGCCACTCTGGCTTTGTGAGCATGAAGTACTACTTGCATCGGTAACACTTACCAGTGTATAGGTAAATACTCCCGCCGTTGCGGTAGGCGCTGATACTGTTGCAGCATTTCCGACCGATGTTACAGTCTGATTTCCAGGTGTACCTGAAACAGTGTATGTAAATGTATAAGGGGCTGTTCCTTTTGCGCCGGTAAAGCTAACTACCGGCTGAGGACTATTTTGACAAACAGTCGCTGTACCACTGATGGTAGCTGTTGGCAAAGGATTGACTGTAATTGCCGCTGATGCAGAATTAACCGTACCGCAAACGCCACTTTGTACAACGGCCCTGAAATAGGTGGTAACCGTTAACGGCCCAATGGACGCTCCGGTGAGCGTATTTGTTGTATTCGCTATATCTACGGCTGTGGCAAATGCGGCGTCAGTGGCTTTTTGCCATTTTACTACATTTCCAGTATTTCCAGCTAATGACAGGTCTGCAGGTGTAGAACCACTGCAAATTGCCTGGCTTGAAGATACCGTTCCTCCCACTGAAGCAGGGCTAACGGTGATTGTTGCAACCGATGAATTGGCTGAAGCACAAGCTCCGCTTTGCACTACTGCCCGGTACTGGGTAGTTTGTACCAGATTGGTATAAGTGAGGGAAGTGGTAGTATTGGCAATTGATGTCCAGGTAGTACCTCCGTCAGTTGAAGATTGCCAGCTGGTGACACTTCCTGTGTTGCCGGAAAGGGTTAATGTACCGTTATTTGAACCGGAGCAAACAGTTGCATTGGCAGCAACCGTGCCACCAACGGTTGGAGAATTTACAGTAACTACAGCAGAACCGGATTGGGCCTGTGAACAGAGGCTGCCGCTAGCATCCTGTACACTTACCAGGTTGTACGTATATGTGCCGGGAATGGTAGTTACTACAGGCAGAGTGGCTACATTACCTACAGAAACAACAACGAGATTGCCACCGCCATTTATGTTATAAGTAAAGGTATAGGGGGCAGTACCATTGGCTCCTGTAAAGGTAATATTTGCAGTTCCGTTCTGGCAAACCGATGCAGTACCAGTGATAGTTGCAGTTGGTAAAGCATTTACGGTGATCGTTGCAGTACCTGATTGAGCCTGAGTGCATCCATTAGCATCCTTAACACTCAAAAGATTATAAGCAAAGGTCCCTGCAGTGCCTGTTGGAGCGGCAAGAGTAACAGAATTGCCCGATACAGTAGTGATGGTTTGAGTGGTGCCACCATTTATATTATAGCTGAATGTAAATGGAGCTGTTCCGGCTGTCCCGGTATAGGTAACATTTGGAGATGGGCTTCCCTGGCAAACAGCAGTTGTACCACTGATGGTAGCTGTTGGTAACGGATTGACAGTTATGGTTGCACTTCCGGTTTGTGCCTGCGAGCAGGTATTGGCATCAGCGACGCTTGTGAGGTTGTAAGTAAATGTGCCGGGTGAGTTTGTTGGTACATTTACAACAATTGAATTCCCCGAAGCGGTAGTTACTGTTTGAGGAGAGCCTCCGTTAATGTTATAGGTAAACGTATAAGCTGCTGTTCCATTGGCTCCGGTAAATGTAATGAGCGGTTGTGTGCCGGGCGAAGCGCATACTGCTGCTGTGCCACTTACCGTTGCAGTGGGCAAGGTATTAACAGTCACCGGTAATACAGTTGGTGAAGCGGCGGTGCAACCATTTGCGTCTGTAAAGTTCACTTTTACGGTATCAATTCCTGAGGCAGTCCAGTTGATAGTTGCATTGCTGGTAGTACCACCTGCTGTTACAGTGCCACCTACCGCAGTCCAGGTATAGTTTGTAAAGCCGGATTGTGTAGTATAACTGCCATTTGAATTCAGGCATACACTTCCCGGACCACTCAGTGAGGGAACGGTTCCTGTATTGGAAGTAACTGTTACAGATGTAGCAGCAGTACATCCAAATGAATTGGAATAATTTACATGAATGGTTCTTGTCCCCGGTTGATCCCATTTGATGGTAATCGAATTATCTGTTGAGGTACCACCAGAAACCAAAGTTCCACCGGTAAATGTCCACACATAATTTGATTGCCCCGCTTCTGTTGTATAGGTATCCGTAGTTCCCGGGCAAATTGGATTGGGTCCAGACAAAGTAGGTTCAGGTAAAGCATGAACATTTACCACCTGTGTTATGGTAGTAGAACAGCCATTCGCATCGGTAACTGTATAGCTTATAGTTGTGTTTCCATCAGAAACGCCGGTTAATACTCCAGTAGAAGCATTAATAATGGCAATTCCTGTTTGGCTGCTGCTCCACATACCACCTGAAGTAGCATCGGCCAGAGTAATATTATTTCCAACGCAAACATCAAATGTGGTAGCAGGTGGATTTACGGTAATCGCTCCCAGGATAGGCAATGCATGAACTGTTACGGTTGCGGTCACTATCGTTGTACATCCATTTCCATTGGCAACTGTATAGCTTATTACAGAAGTTCCGTTTGAAACACCGGTGACCACACCGGCAGCGGTTATCGTTGCAACAGAAGTAGTAGCACTGCTCCACGTTCCTCCCGGAGTTGCATCTGCCAGATTTATTGTGTTGCCAACACAAACATCAAAACTGGTTGCCGGAGCATTAACAGTGATTGCTGCTACCGAAGGCGATGCGTTTACTGTAACATTTACACTTACAGTGGAGTCGCAACCGTTTGCATTGGTAACTGTATAATTAATTGTAGCGGTACCGGCTGCAACACCCGTTACATTTCCTGACGGATCCACTGAGGCAACACTTGTGTTTAGGCTACTCCAAACGCCTCCGGCAGTTGCATCTGTCAAAAGAATCATGCTATTTACGCAAACAACAGGGTTTGTGGGAGAAATCAGTGAAACAGGAGGCAAAGGATATACCGTCATTGTAATTGTATTGGATAATGCAATACAATTATTGCTGTTTTCGATGACTACAGCTATTTTATCACCATTATTTAGAGTGCTTGTAGTATAAGTGGGTGATGCACTGCTTTGAACAGATGTTCCATTCAACTGAAAATCATAATTTGAAAATCCGGCGGGAGCGCTAAATGTAACGGCAGTTCCTTTACAAACTGTGCTGGAAGGAGAAACGGTAAGTGTGCCGGATGGTACCGGATTTACAGTCATGGTGATTGGCCCCCATGTAGATGTACAACCATTGCTGTTTGTGACAATAACCGTTACAGATTGGCCTGAGGCAAGAGTAGTAGTTGAATAGATATTTCCACTTCCGTTTTGAACAGTAGAGCCATTTACCTGGAAGTTATAATTTGTAAATCCCGATGTTGCTGTAAAAGTTACATTATTTCCTACACAACTGACATTTGATGGAGAAACGGTAAGCGTACCAGAAGGAGACGCCACCACGGATATTACGGCAGAAGAAACGGGAGTAGAATTGGAACATCCTTTATTACTGATAGCTACTACTGTTACAAAATCACCATCAACCAAAGTTGTGGTAGTATATACATTTCCTGAACCTGGTAATGGAGAACCTGTACCTCTTAAATAAAATTTATAACTGCTATAGCCCGGTGTAGCAGTAAAGGTAACCGTACCACCGGAACATATTTTATTATCATTTGGTGCAGCGCCGGAATTTTCTGTAGTGGTGATAGAAACAACAGGTGTGTCATTAATAGTAACCGGAAGAGGGCTGGAAGTTGCATTACAACCCGAAGTAGTAGCGATGACAGTTACTATAGAAGGATTCGTTAATGTGGTACTGCTAAAAATATTGCTTCCGGTTTGGCCGGGTACTGAAGTTCCATTGACTCTGAAATCGTAAGTAGTGCCTCCACCCGCTGTAAAGGTGATATTATCTCCCTGGCAAATAACGGCAGGTGAAGGATTTGAAGTTAAAGTTGGAACCGGCAATGGATTTACAGTCATATAAATAGCTGCTGATGTAGCCATGCAGCCATTTGCATTCTTAACATCGACATTTACAGAATCACCATTATTCAAAGTAGTGGTAGTATAGCTTCCTGTTGTATTGATCGAAACAGCAGAACCATTTACTTTAAAAGTATAATTAGTACCGCCGCCTGCAGTAAAGGTTACTGACGTACCCTGGCAAATGGCTCCTGTTGGACTAACAGAAAGCGTTGGGGTTGGCAATGGATTTAGGTTAATGGTAATAGGGCCAAATGATGCGCCGCAGTTTTGTGAATTGGCTACATTAACCGTTACAGATGCCCCATCCGATAAGGTAGAACTGCTAAAGGTATTGGCTGTATTAGGTCCCTGAACATTGGTTCCGTTTACATAAAAAGTATAGGCGCTGTAACCGGCAGGTGCAGTAAAAGTTACATTGGAACCTGCACAAGTGGTGCCTGATGTCGTCGTGGTCCCAAAACTACCGGTGGCAGTAAAAGAGCCTGTAGGTATTGCATTTACGGTGACAGGATAATTAGGCGAGGTCGATGAACAGCCATTTCCATCAGTTACTGTGTAGGTAATGTTACTGGTTCCGGCTGTAACCCCGGTTACCACTCCTGTATTATTGACTGTTGCTACAGGAGTATTGGAAGAATTCCAAACATAGGTAAGTGTTGCAACACCGGTAGCATTGGAATTTAATGCGAGTGTTTGATTCACGCAGACGCTTGCAGAAGGGCCGGTTATCGCTCCGGCAGTTGGTTGTGTAACCGTTACCGGAAAATTGTTAGAAGCGATCGAAGTACAGCCTTTGGCGTCTGTTACTGTATAATTTATTTGAGTAGTACCGGGCCCGGTGCCTGTTACTTTACCTGTATTATCTACGGTTGCTACTCCGGTTCTTGAAGATGACCAGGTATAGGTAAAGGGCCCGGTACCACTTGCATTGGCAGTTAGATTAATCACGCTTCCCTGGCATACATTAGAGGGGCCGGTGATATTTCCTGCAGTCGGTAAGGGATTAATGGTTACCGTAGTAGTTGTGGTGTATGTTGCACATCCACCTGCTGCAGCAATGGTATAGGTAACAGTGTACGTTCCAGCAGTACTTGAAGATGGAGTGATTGTTCCAGTTGTTGAACTAATGGAAAGCCCGGCAGGCGATGCAGAATATGTGCCACCAGCGGTTCCGGTACGGGTAACTGTTTTTGATGACGCATTGTTACAAAATGGAGAGCCACTATAAGAAATGGTTGCGGAAGGTGGAGCATTCACAATAATCTGAGCAGTTTTTGCAACGGCCGCGCATCCGCCTGATGCAGCAATTGTATAGGTAACCGTATACGTTCCGGCAGTGCTGGTAGTAAGATTTACCGCTCCGGTAGTACTGTTAATTGATAACCCTGCAGGAGAAGAAGAATAGGTACCACCCGACTGCCCCGTTTGCGTTACAGTAGCTGTTCCTGAAGTAGTGCAATAAGGAGATCCGCTATAACTGATGGATGCAGTTGGTAAGGCAGTAATCGTTACACTCGTAGTAGTTGTGTAAACACCACAACCACCGGACGCCGGCACTGTATAAGTAACTGTGTAAGTTCCGGCGGTACTTGTAGAAGGCGTAATAGCACCTGTACCTGCAGTAATGGTAAGCCCTGCCGGAGATGCAGAGTAAGTTCCTCCTGCGGTGCCGGTTCTTGTAACGCTTACCGCGCCTGAGGTTGTACAATATGGTGAGCCACTGTATGAAATAGTTGCCGAAGGGGCAGCTGTGACCGTAATAGAAGTTGTAGCTGCAACAGCAGCGCATCCGCCTGATGCAGCAATTGTATAGGTAACTGTATAAGTACCGGCAGTGCTGGCGGCAAGATTTACAGCCCCGGTAGTACTGTTGATTGATAATCCTGCGGGAGCAGAAGAATAGGTACCCCCCGACTTTCCGGTTTGGGTTACAGTAGCTGTTCCTGAAGTAGTGCAATAAGGAGATCCGCTATAACTGATGGATGCAGTTGGTAAGGCAGTAATCGTCACACTCGTAGTAGTTGTGTAAACAGCACAACCACCGGACGCAGGCACTGTATAAGTAACCGTGTAAGTTCCGGGGGTACTTGTAGAAGGAGTAATAGCACCTGTACCTGCAGAAATGGTAAGCCCTGCCGGTGATGCAGAGTAAGTTCCCCCTGTGGTGCCGGTTCTTGTAACGTTAACTGCACCTGAGGTTGTGCAATACGGTGATCCACTGTACGAAATAGTCGCCGAAGGCGGAGCAGTAACAGTAATAGTATTTGTAGCAGTAACAACCGAACATCCGCCTGATGCAGCAATTGTATAAGTTACGTTGTAAGTTCCCGGAGTACTTGTAGAAAGAATTACACTGCCGGTACTACTACTGATCGATAATCCTCCCGGAGAAGCAGAATAAGTACCACCTGTTTGCCCCGTTTGTGTTACTGTGGCAGTGCCGGAATTCGAGCAATATGGAGTACCACTATAAGAAATCGTTGCAACGGGCAAAGCATTTATAACTACAGTTGTGGTAGTTGAATACACTGCACAACCTCCGGATGCGGCAATCGTATAAGAAACAGTATAGGTGCCAGGGGTGCTGGTTGATGGAGTAATAGCGCCTGTAGCCGCATTAATGCTAAGCCCTCCCGGAGAAGCGGAATAGGTTCCTCCCGCAGTACCGGTTTGGGTCACATTACCGGTTGCAGAATTGGTGCAAAAAGGAGAGCCGCTATAAGAAATGGTGGCTGAGGGCGCAGCGGTGATTGTAATTGAAGTGGATGCAGTATTATTACAGGTTCCATTACTAAACGAATACGTTACTGTATAGGTTCCGGGAGTGCTGGTTACAGTATTTACATCTCCGGTACTGCTATTGATTGATAACCCGGAAGTAGAAGTATAAGTTCCGCCAGCCTGTCCTGTTTGTGTAACAGTAGCAGTGCCGGAATTGGAGCAATATGGAGAAGCAGCATAACTAATGGAAGCTACCGGCGCACCGGTTATTGTAACAGATGTACTGGTTGAAAATGCAGCGCATCCCCCGGAAGCACCAATTGAATAGGTAACCGTGTATGTGCCAGGTGTACTTGTGCCTAAGGTTATCGTGCCTGTACCTGAATTTATTGAAAGGCCTGCCGGAGAAGCTGAATAACTTCCACCTGAGGTACCCGAAAAGGTTACCGCAGCTGTTCCACCACTGGAACAATACGGCGAACCGTTATAAGAAATGGTGGCAGAAGGAGGTGCTGTTATAGTAATTGAAGCAGTTGTGGTATTTGAACAGGTCCCGTTACTGAATGAATACGTTACTATATAAGTACCCGGAGTACTTGCGGCAAGATTCACATCCCCGGTACTGCCCGTAATTGATAATCCTGCAGCAGAAGAATAGGTTCCACCGATCTGTCCAGTTTGCGTAACTGATGCTGTTCCTGAGGTCGAACAATAAGGTGAAGCAGCATAACTTATTGAAGCAACCGGTAAAGAATTTACTGTAAAGCTGGCTGCGCTTGTCGTAGTGCCACCTCCGGTCGTTACGGTGATCGCTCCGGTTGTTCCACCTGCCGGAGTAGCGGTTATTTGTGTAGCAGAATTTACAGTAAACGAAGCCGCATTCGTACCGCCGAATTGTACTGCAGTAGCCCCGGTAAAATTGGTACCAGTGATAATCACGGGAGTTGTGTTAGCGCACCCACTACCAGGACTGAAAGATGTAATGGTTGGTGGAAGACTGATCGTATAGGTAAGTACCACCTGGCCCTGAGCGCCGCCGCCGCCACTACTACTGCCTCCGGAATTATTTGCTCCGCCCCCGCCGCCGCCTGGCCCAGGATAAGCGGCACTATTCCCATTTCCGGTTCCGGTTTGTGCACCGGCGCCATCTCCGCCTATGTAAGGAGCACTATTGGGAGTGCCTGGTCCCCCTGCCCCTGCTGTAGTATTGCTGCCGACAGCGCCATTGCCATTGTTTCCAGCACCGCCCCCTCCGCCGGCTCCATTTGTACCACTTGGCCCCCCGGTTCCGCCATTAAAAGAAACCCCTCCTGTACCACCAGAAACAGGACCTCCGACGCCACCAGCGCCACCCGTACCGCCCCTCTGACCCCCAAATCCACCATTTGCTGTTATGAACAGTGTACCATTCGAAAAGGTCGTTACCTTGCCATTAGCTCCATTTGCCAGTCCACCGGCGCCCCCGCTGCCAATAGTAATAGTAAATGCCTGACCCGTGGTAAGTCCATTAAACACTGTCATATTATAAGCGCCTCCTCCCCCGCCACCTCCGGTACTGGAAAATGCACCGCCACCGGCACCACCCCCTCCCCATCCTTCCACCTTCACCGATGTTACTCCTGCAGGCACAGTCCATGTTCCGCTTGTAGTTATTGTGCTTACGGTTTGAGAATAAATGGATGATGGGAAAAAGCAGTATAGTAAACTTATTAAATAAATAATAAGCGAAGATTTATTAAAGGTCAAGGAGTAAAATTTCCCCATAAAAAACATTTAAATTCTTAAATGATTTTATCACAAAATGACGACAGAAATGCACGAATCTTACCAGGCCAAATGAGATAAAAATTTATGGAGACAGGGGGTAAATCAAGTACTTCTTAAGAGATGGATTTATAAAGAGCCAGAAATCTTATGCGGCAAATAATGGTTTAAAAGTAAATCGTAGGAGAGGAATTTTCCAAATGCAAAAAAATGAGTACGAAGATAAAAACCTTTTTAATTTTTAAAAAAAATTAGTTAAAATTTGAGGGTAATTTGCCGTTATCTATGTTTTTTTTACATTAATGAGACATAAAACCCTTTCTAAAAACTCCAGGCTCATTTCCATAAATATTGCAGGAAGATTTTGCTAAAGAAGCAGATATATTCCTGAGTAGTTTGCAGCCCTATTAAACAGGAAGGACTACCCAAATGTAGAAACTTCAATTTTCCACTATTTGTTCGTTTACCGGAAAGAATCATCATTCCTTCACAGCCAACTCATCGATCTTCTCGACCGCATCTTTGTGCATCAGGATTTTTACTAAAAAAATAATCGCAGTCGCTGCAAATATTCCTCCAATAATCCAGTTCATCAGATTTTGATTGCCGTGCAATTTTCCTACAATCCATTTACCACCAAAAATGAAAACAAAATTGCCAAGAAGTGTACCGAGCCCAATTCCGATAATATAAATGTTATAATAAGAATTTTTGGGCTGCAGAATATTTTTGGTAAATAAAACCGTACTCCATCCAAACCAAAACGGGATTTGCATCGGGCTGATAGCGCTCATCATCACTCCGAGGAGAAAACGGTTTATATTATTGTGAAGAATCACATTTTTTGCATGGTGTGGCTGCATGGCTGCCACAAAACTTCCAATGGCAAGTGCTACCACAATAGCGAGGGTAATCCATTCCATCCAGCGGAATAATTTCTTTTGTTTGCGAATCCAATTAATGCCGACAAGTGAAATGCGTACATAAATCATTTCTACCAATAAAGAACCGAGTGAAAAATAAATCGCATTTCGGATACTTTCCTGCACACTAATTTGCATGGCCGCAACATTCAAAGTACCCAGAGGCAGCGAGCCAAGAAAACTGACCATTAACCCCCAAAAAAAGATTTTTACCAATCCCATAATGTCAGTCTTTTTTTGCTGTAACTGATAATGATACCGATACTTTATTGCCCAATACAATGTTTTTTTCGCCAATGCCAAAATCGGTGCGGTCTATATCAAAGTTGCCGGTAAATAAATAATTATCGTTTACCATTTTTACCTGGAAAGGAAAAGAAATACTTTTGGTAACTCCTTTGATAGTGAGATCGCCGGTAAAAAAATAAAAACCATCAGCCGTTTTATTTGTCTTGCTGATTTTGGTAGAAACTATTTTGATAACCGGATATTTCGTTGCATCGAAATATTCATCACTGGCGAGGTTATTGTCGCGCATTTTATTATCTGTATCTATCGAAGATGCAGAAACGCTTACTTCAAACCTGCTGGCAGAAAGGTTTTCAGGCAGAAAAACGATTTGTCCTTTCAAGCCTGAAAAATCCCCACCGGTATTGATACCAAAATTTTTTATGATAAAATGTACTTTACTTCCATCATCAACAGGTATATATTTTTGGGAATGAGCATTTAGAGAAATAAACAGTAAACAGGTTAAAATATTTTTAAACATCATCGTTCTTCAGAATTTTGTGAGCAAGTTGTTATATTTTCAGGAGATTTCTTTATCCGCCTGTTTAATTTTTTTATAATATTTTTTTGTTTGAATACGAAACCGGATCCCTTTCATAAGTGGCCAATAGGCTACTCCAATCTTATTATTATAACTGCTGATTTCATAAAGAATTTTCCAATGCT
>JBQCFO010000247.1:0-16938 GCA_051959055.1 Ginsengibacter sp.
AATAAATAATCAAATTCAACCATTGAAATCAAGGCTGCACAAGCGCCGCCCATTCCATTGAAAAAGCTTACCAGTTCAGGCATTGCGGTCATCTTCACTTTTTTGGCAACCAGCACTCCTATAATACAGCCAATGATCATGGCTGAAAATATCCATGTATAATTGCCTAAACTTTTTCCATTGTAATTATATAAAAAAATCGTTGCGAAAATGGCTATAATCATTCCTCCGGCAGCAATTAAATTTCCCTTTCTTGCTGTTGCAGGATTTGACAACATTTTCAATCCAACAATAAAAGTTATGGAAGCGATGAGATAACAAACTGATAAAATACTTATGGGCATTAGAAGGGTTTAGTTTAGATAAATTTGTTTAGAGGAGTTTAGATGGTTTAGATTGTTTTAATTCATGAAATCCGTGTAATTCGGGCTACTTCTTTTTTTTCTTAAACATCTCCAGCATTCTGTCAGTAACCACAAACCCTCCGACTACATTCAGCGTTCCCAAAACCACTGCTAAAAACCCAAGAACAAGCGCCGTATAATTTCCACTTTCCGCTTTTCCCATCACGATGATGGCGCCGATGATTACCACACCATGAATTGCATTGGCGCCGCTCATCAGCGGTGTGTGCAGTACACTTGGAACTCTGCCGATAATTTCTATCCCAAGAAAAATCATCAGGATTACGATGTAAACCATGTCGATGTTTTGTTGTAAAAACTGAATGATGCTTTCCATAATTTTTTTAATAGCTGAATTAGTATTGATGTTTTGTAAAGATACTTGTTTGAAGTTTCTTTAAAAATGAAAATGCGCCAATTTATAGTTGAAATTCACGAATGATTTAGGTGTCGCAAGTTTATTTATTCTTCCAGGAACACGTTATAATCGAAATGACAGACAGCGGAATTTTTTTGTACATGGTTTAAATTATTATTTCACATGATTTCAAATTTGTGCAAAATAAGAATTAAAGGTATTTGTTCGTTTACCGGACCTATTATTCCACCAGGCATCCTTTCACCAGTTCATCCTGCATATTCAAATTCAATTCCCCGGATTCTTTATCAACAATCAATTCCAAAAAATTACAAATGTTTTTTCCATAAAGTTTACTTGCATCATAGGACATAGTTGCAGGAAGATTAGAATTTCCGACGATTGTTACGCCTTTATAAATTACGGTTTCATCATTTTTTGTAATGCTTGTATTACCGCCGGTTGCTGCGGCAGTATCAATAATCACAGAACCATTTTTCATTTTGGAAATCATATCCTCTGTAATTAAAACCGGCGCTTTTTTTCCAAAAATTTGCGCAGTAGTTATGATGATATCCGATTTAACAACACTTGATGCAATCTTTTCTTTTTGCCTTTGCAAAAATTCCGCTGACTGCTGTACCGCATAGCCACCAGCTTTGGTCGCATCGGCCGCGCCTTCCACTTCTATAAATTTTGCACCGAGGCTCATCACTTCTTCTTTTACTGCCGCACGAGTATCAAAAACCTCAACAACTGCACCTAATCTTCTGGCTGTGGCAATCGCCTGTAAACCAGCAACACCGGCGCCCAGGATCAAAACTTTTGCCGGAGGAATACTTCCGGCAGCAGTCATAAACATGGGAAAATATTTTGGAAATAAATTTGCGGCAAGCAATACCGCTTTGTAACCGGCAATATTTGCCTGGCTGCTTAATGCATCCATACTTTGTGCACGCGTCGTCCTTGGAATCATATCAATACTGAAAATAGTTACCTTTTTTTCAATCAGTTTTTTAATAAATTCCGGATGATATAATGGCTGATAAAAACCAAGGATTATTTTTGATTGAAGCAAATCAATTTCTGATTCTGCAGGAAGATGAATGCTTAAAATAATATCTGACTTTTTCAAAATTTCATCTCTTGAAACTACGCTCCCACCCGCTTCCACATATTTTTCATCAGAAGCAAAAGCTTTTTCACCCGCATGATTTTCAATTAAAACATCCGTATTCAACTTTTTTAGAATAGCCATGTGTTTTGGTAAAACGGAAACTCTTGTTTCGGGTAGCGGCTCTTTTAAAACACCAATAATCATAAGTTAAAAATATGCTTCTAAGGTATTGAAAATTTAAAACCTGATGGTAAAATGTTGTTTCACTTTAAAATCTTTACTAAAAAATACAAGCCCGACAAAAAAAAGATCAATGGTTAAAGTAACTGAATCATGCTGCTGTATTGCTTTCCATGCTTCTTCCATTTCTTTACTCCAATGAATGTCGTCAAAAATAAAAATCGAATGCTCATTTAATTTTTTTAAAAAAAAATCAAAATATTCCAAAGTGGCTTCTTTTCGATGATTGCCATCAATAAAAAGCAAATCAACATTTGCGATTATTTTTTCGTTTGCTGAAACAGTTTTATTAAAATCTCCTTCGATGAGTTCAATGTTTTTTAAACCGCATTTTTCAAAATTTTGTGAAGCTATTTTTGCAATATTTTTTGCTCCTTCAAATGTGAATACTTTTGAATCTGCACTTGCAGAAGCAAGATAACAGGCGGTTATACCGAAGGAAGTTCCTAATTCAACAATCGTTTTTGACTGATAATATTTTGTGATTCTGAAAAGAAGCTGGCCATATTTTTTTTTCTTCAAGGAAGATGCAGCAATGTCTTTTACAATTCTATTTTTAAAAGGAATCACTGCAGATCCAGCGCCAAAATCTTGCACTTCAATAGATGTATGGTTTGCAAGCAGCTCTTTGCGAAGGGATTCTATTTTCGCATAACAATTGTATTTTTTTTTATCATTCAAAACGTGAATAATAAAATCAAAAACGAAAGGCGAATGAACTCCGTGTCCTTTGCCGTTTTGAGCATTTACGAAATACCGAAAATATTTTTTTGCTAATTGAAAAGCTGAATACATTCCTGAGATTTATGCTTTAATCAATTTTTTCCCAAACTTCAAAAGTATAAGGATAATTGTTCTTTTCATCGGCAGGAAATGCTTGCTCTTTTATTAATTTCCATTTAGATGTATCCAATTCGGGGTAAGATGTATCCCCTTCTACCTCAGTATGGACGCGGGTTAGATAAATTCTATTTACTTTATCCATGGTTTGTTTAAAAACATCGCCACCGCCAATAATAAAAATCTCTCTTGCATCACTTTCATTCGCTTTTTTTATCGCTTCATCTATTTCATGGGTTACAAAAACATTTTTTGGATTCCAGTTTTTCTTTTTGGTTAGCACAATATTGATTCTTCCGGGCAAATCTTTTTTGAGCGATTCATAGGTATTTCTGCCCATAATCACCGGCATTCCCCACGTTTTATTTTTGAAATATTTAAAGTCATTCGGAAGCCTCCAGGGCAAGCCATTCTTTATCCCGATAATATTATTTTCTGAGGCTGCAAGAATGTGTGAAATCATGATAAAAATATTTTTCAAAATAAAAAAAACCGGTGATAAAAATACTTTTCAAAAATACTGCTATCTTCTGATAAACAAATCCTGCCGCCCATAAAATAAATTTTATGAAAATCGTTTTGTAATTATCTTGCGAAACAAAAATTAAAAAACTTAAGTTTATGAAAATCAAGATTTCTCTTGCGTCTGTTTTACTGCTTATTTGCTTTTCAGGATTTGCGCAATTTGAAGCAGCCAAACAAACGTATTCTGCTCCCAATTTAAAAACTGAAATTCAAAAACAAAAAACGGTCGCGATACTTCCCTTTGACGTGTCAATTGTGTACAAAAGAGTTCCAAAAAATTATGACTCTTCTGCAAACAAGAGCGAAGAACAAAGCCTTACTACTAATCTTCAGTCATCCATGTTTACTTATTTACTAAGAAAAGCAAATAATTATTCTGTAACCTTCCAGGATCCGACACGCACAAACGCATTATTAAAAGCGAAAGGAGTTTACAATCAACTAGACCTTTTAACGCAGGATTCTATTTGCAAAATTCTCGGTGTGGATGCAGTTATTAAATGCAATTATCAATATGAGAAAACCGCATCCGAAGGCGGCGCTATTGTAAAGACTGTTTTATTGGGAAGCATGGGAAGCAAAACCGGAAGCGGCGCACTTACCTTACAAATCTATAACGGGGCCGATGGAAACTTGCTGTGGCGTTTTTACAAAGCAATGAATGATAACGTAATGAGTTCTACGGATGAGCTGATTACCAGAATGATGAAAAAAGTGGCCAGAAATTTTCCTTATGAAAAATAATTATTGAAGTTTCGCTTTGAGAAAACCTGCAAATAAAAATTGCAGGTTTTTTAGTGCTTCGTCAAATATATATTTTGAATACCTTCCAATACATCACCTCCCGGTTTTTCCCGGGGTTTCAAACGCTTTCGCAAAAATTGCATGCCTTTCTTTTAAAGAAATACAAAACATGCTTATTTCTTTGTTTACTGCAAGGATTGTATTGCTACATTTGTTATTTCCCGAAAAAAATTAATTGATGTTCGATTTTCGTTTAAAGGTTTTTCAAACGGTTGCCAAAAGACTCAACTTTACAAAAGCCGCGGCAGAATTATATATCACCCAACCGGCAGTAACCAAGCATATTCACGAACTGGAACATCATTTCAAAACAAAGCTTTTTGAAAGAAAAGGTTCACAAATAAAATTAACTGCTGCCGGCGAGATACTGCTTCATCATACCGAACAAATATTCTCCATTTACAGGAATCTCGAATTTGAAATGGGCAATTTTTCTCAAAAGCACAAAGGGAAATTAAGATTGGGTGCGAGCACAACTGTTGCCCAGTATGTATTACCACCAGCACTTGCCGCGTTTCATCAAAAATTTCCGGAGGTAACCATTACATTGACAACGAATAATACCGAACAAATTGAAACCGCTTTAAAAAATAATGATATTGATTTGGGAGTGATTGAAGGGCGTTCGAGAAATACTTCTATAAAATATTCAGAATTTATAAAAGATGAAATTGTTTTAATCGCATCGAACAAAAATGCATTGGCCAAAAAAGGAATGATCCAACCGCAGGATTTGAAAACCATTCCTTTGCTGTTGCGCGAACCAGGCTCCGGAACGCTGGAAGTAATTGCGCATTCATTGAAATTTTTTGGAATTAAAATCCGTGATTTAAAAATTGAAATGCAACTCGCAAGCACCGAAAGCATGAAATCTTATTTGCTGCATTCTGATTGCATGGCCTTTGTTTCTATACATTCTGTGCTGAATGAATTAAAACAAAATGAATTCCGCATTATTGATATCAAAGAATTGGATATTGAACGGTATTTTTATTTTATTCAATTGCATGGTGAAGCAGAATCGCTTCCTGATCTGTTTATTAATTTTTGCAGGCACTATAACTTCAGGTAATCGTACATCACTATTTATCATTTCCTTTCGCTCCGTTTACTGATGAAATTTGCATTTATCGTACAGGAATTTTTTTTGACCTGCATCCATAGAAACACGAGTTATGCAAACAAAATCAGAAATAAAAACAATCATTCCGCTGCAGGAAAAGTTTAAAAATTTATTAAATAAAAATGTAACCACACGCGAAATTATTTTTGTAATTGCAATCATTTTTTGCCTTACTTCTTTTGTATCACCGCCAGTTGCTTTATTGATTGGCTTTGCGATTGCACAGTTTATCGGTCATCCATTTTTGCATTTAAATCATAAAGCCACTTCTTTTTTATTAAAAGCTTCTGTGGTTGGTTTGGGTTTTGGAATGAACGTACAAAGCGCTGCGCACGCAGGAAAAGAAGGAATTCTATTTACGATTTCGTCTATAAGTGGCACACTCGCTTTGGGTTTATTACTCGGCAGGTTTTTAAAAATAGAAAAGAAAACTTCACATCTTATTTCATGCGGCACTGCGATCTGTGGTGGCAGCGCGATTGCAGCCATAAGCCCGTTGATAAAAGCAGAAGAAAGACAAATATCTGTTGCACTCGGAACCGTTTTTATTTTAAACTCTGTCGCGTTATTTTTATTTACTTTTATAGGGGATCAGCTTCATTTATCACAAATGCAATTCGGATTGTGGAGCGCAATTGCCATTCATGATACCAGTTCGGTAGTAGGTGCAGCAAACAAATATGGCGCAGAAGCATTGCAGGTAGCGACAACGGTGAAACTAGCACGGGCATTGTGGATCATTCCCGTTGCTTTATTGACAACCTTGTTTTTTAAAACAGGAAAGCAGAAAATAAATATCCCATATTTCATCGGTTTATTTATTCTGGCAATGATCCTGAACACTTATCTTCCCTCTATTCATCATGTATCAACGCACATTGTTGACCTTGCAAAAACCGGGTTAACTGTTACTTTATTTTTAATTGGCGCCGGATTATCAAAATCGGTTTTGAAGGCGGTTGGAATAAAACCATTGATCCAGGGAATTGCATTATGGATTGTTATTTCTGTGGTGGCGCTTTATGCTGTAATGCATTTTGCAACTTAATTTAAAAACAAAAAAAATTCTTCCCTCTTTGTAAATTGCATAAAAACAAAAAATGGATAATAAGTTAGTTGTAAAAAATACCATTGAAATCAATGCACCTGCATCAAAGGTTTGGAATGCATTGACCAATCCGGCAGAAACCAAAAAGTATATGTTTGGGTGCGAAACCGTTTCTGACTGGAAACCCGGCAGTGATCTACTTTGGCAGGGAAATTATGAAGGGAAAAATATGGTATTTGTAAAAGGAAAAGTTATTGAAATAGAACCGGAAAAATTTTTGTCCTATAGTACGATTGACCCCAATTCATCTATTGAAGATATTCCTGAAAATTATCTGACTGTAACTTATGAATTGCATGAAGAAAACGGCAAAACTACTTTAACGACTATACAAGGAGATTATGCAACAGTAGCAGATGGTGAAAAAAGATTTCGTGAAACAATGCAAGGTGGCGGCTGGGAACCGATTTTGACTCAAATAAAAAAATTGGTTGAAACGGGTTCTTAGTTTCCGGAAAAAGGCAATAAAGATAAACCGCATGTTTATCAATAGATTTCAATCTGAAAGAACGATTAAAAAGTAATGTTTTCAAATTCTGAAGGGATGAGATGAGTATAGCATTTTATTTCAACCGCTTTTAAAACCCTGAAAGGGTGATATTTCATCCCTTCGGGATTTTTACCCCTTTTAAACCCGGGTATTTCTATATTTCAGATTTCAGGCTTGAAAAATTGAGATACTTTTTTAGAAGAGGTTAAAATTTATCGCTTCTTAATTTCAGAAATTTTATACAAAACCGGAAATTCATTTTTTTAGCTCTTTGCGGCTTATGTTTAGTATTCTATTCTGGAATTTTAAAATGTTTATTTATAAAATTCGCAGCAAACAGATAAATAATAAGAATTTCTATTTATCCATTTTTATAAAAATTAAAAACAGGAATCACCGTTATTTATTCATTTACTGAATATCTTCCTTGAAATTTTAGAATTTTAATTTCTTGCAAAATCTTTCATTACCTCTATCTTGCAAAAAAATTTTTTAATGAAAAAAGCAGGAATTTTAGGCGGAGGACAATTAGGAAGAATGTTGTTGCAGGCAGCAGCCAATTATCCCGTAGAAACATATGTTTTAGAAAATGATGAAAACTGTCCTGCGGCCCATTTATGCAGTCATTTCACCAAAGGAGACATTACCAATTTTGACGACGTTTATCATTTTGGCAAAAAACTGGATGCCATTACCATTGAAATAGAATCTGTAAATATTGAAGCATTAAAAAAATTAGAATCAGAAGGAGTAAAAGTTTATCCGCGACCAGCTGCTTTGGAAATTATTAAAAATAAAATAACCCAGAAAAATTTTTACAAAGAACACCAGATTCCCACTTCGCCGTTTATCATTACTCAAAGAAAAGCCGAATTACAAAATCATGTAAGCTTTTTTCCTGCTGCTCACAAACTGGCTATGGGTGGATATGATGGAAAAGGCGTTGAAATTTTGAAGAATGAAAATGATGTGGAAAAAGCATTTGATGAAGATGCTGTTTTGGAAAAACTCATCCGCATAAAAAAAGAAATTTCGATTATTGTTGCTGTTGGCGAAGATGGTAAAACTGCTATTTATCCTCCGGTCGAAATGGTTTTTAATAATGATTTAAATTTATTGGAATACCAGATAAGCCCAGCCATACTGGGCGAAAAAATATTATGGAAGGCAGAAGCGATTGCCTTAACGGTGGTGAAAAACCTGAAAAGCCCGGGTATCTTTGCAGTTGAATTGTTTTTAGATATTGACGACAATGTATTGGTAAACGAAACAGCGCCCAGAGTACACAACAGCGGCCATCATACGATAGAAGCGGCATATTCTTCGCAGTTTGATATGCTTTGGAGAATTATTCTGGGTTATCCTCTCGGATACACAAAATCTATTATCAATTCTGCAATGGTAAACCTGATTGGGGAAGCAAATTTTAAAGGAGAAGCCAGATACCTGAACCTGGAAGATGTTTTAAAAATTGAAAATGTATTTGTACATATTTATGGTAAAAAGGAAACACGCCCCGGAAGAAAGATGGGACATGTAACAGTTCTGAGCAATGAAAGGCAGGAATTAATTCATGTCGCCAATAAAGTGAAACAATTATTAAAAGTAATTTGTTAGAAATCTTTTGCCGAAGGTTTTTTATATTTTTACCGTCTTACGTATTCAGCCTAAAAAAAATCGCACTTATCTATAATTATCGATAATGAAATTAAAGTATACCAAACTAATTGCAGAAATTCTTTTTATATTTTTTATTTCATCCTGCGGTAGTAAAACCCAAAAAGCAGATCCTCAAAAAAAAGACGCACCTATCAGTGCTCATGCAGCTTTGCCTGTTGAAGGTTACGTTATTTATCCATCGGTATTACATTCAAGTATAGAAGTAGCCGGTACGTTATTGCCTTTTGAGGAAACTGATATTCATCCTGAAGTGTCTGGAAAAGTAACTTATCTTTCTATAAAAGAAGGAGCCCATGTACAAAGAGGAACTTTGCTGGCAAGACTTTTTGATGGCGATCTGCAGGCTCAGCTTCAGAAACTAAAAGTACAATTGCAGGTTGCACAGAAAACACAGGAACGGCAGGAAGAGTTATTAAAAATTGGCGGTATCAGCCAGCAGGATTATGATTTAAGTGTGCTGGATGTAAGCAGTATCAAAGCGGATATGCAGGTGCTGGAAGCGGCGATAGACAAAACCATTATCAGGGCGCCATTCGATGGAAAAGTAGGTTTTAAAAATATCAGCATCGGCGCTTTTATCACACCCGCAACAGTCATTACGACCATAAGGCAGGATCATAAATTAAAGCTGGAATTCAGCGTTCCTGAAAGATTTACTCCAAAAGTAAAACTTGGAAATGTAATCAATTTCACTACAGAAGCAACAGGAAAAAATTACCAGGCCAAAATATATGCAACAGAATCGGGTATTACAGAAGAAAACAGGAGTTTGAAAGTGCATGCAGTGGTGGAGAATACAGATAAAAATATTACTGCCGGATCTTTTGCCAAGGTCGCTTTTGATATGGGTGATAATAATGATGCGATAATGATTCCAACCCAGGCGATTATTCCGCAGGCAAGAGACAAAAAGGTAATTGTATATAACGGCGGAAATGCTGATTTTAAAACAGTAACCACCGGCACCAGGGATTCTGCAAAAGTTGAAATTCTAAGCGGCCTTTCTATTGGTGACACGGTAATTACTACCGGCTTACTTTCTATCAAACCGGGAAGCCAAATCAATCTTTCATCTTTAAATAAGAAAGAACAAAAGTGAATATTTCTCAAATAAGTTTACGCCGGCCTGTATTCGCCATTGTTCTGAACCTGGTGATTGTATTGTTCGGCATTATTGGTTTTAAATTTTTGGGCGTGAGGGATTATCCGGCTATCGATCCGCCGAATATTTCCGTTCGTACTTCTTATTCCGGCGCCAATTCCGATATTATTGAATCTCAAATAACGGAACCACTTGAAAAAGCAATCAACGGTATTCCGGGAGTAAAAAATATCAGTTCATCGAGCAACCAGGGCAGCAGCAATATCAACGTAGAATTTGAATTGAGCGTGGATCTCGAAACTGCCGCAAATGATGTAAGGGATAAAGTATCCCAGGCTACCAGGAGTTTGCCCCAGGATATAGATGCGCCACCAGTTGTATCAAAAGCAGATGCAAGTGCACAACCAATTATAGCAGTAACGGTCCAAAGCAATACACGCAATCTTTTAGAGGTAACGGAATATGCAGAAAATAATATTGTTGAACGATTGCAAACGATTCCCGGAGTAAGCTCCATTTCTATCTGGGGCGAAAAAAGATACGCGATGCGGATCTGGTTCAAGCCTGATAAATTGCAGGCTTACGGTCTTTCTACGAATGACATTCAAAACGCTTTACTCACACAAAGTGTGGAACTTCCTGCCGGAAAAATCTCTGGAAATTATACAGAATTATCTGTACGTACTTTCGGGAAATTAAATACAGAAGAGCAATTTAACAACCTGATTGTAAAAAACATTAATGGAGTTAACGTAAAACTAAGCGATGTCGCTGATGTGGTTTTAGGGCCTGAAAACGAGGAATCCGGATTAAAAGAAAGTGGTGTGCCGATGATCATGCTGGCAATTATTCCTCAACCTGGATCTAATTATGTAGCCATTTCCGATGAATTTTATAAAAGGCTTCAAGACATAAAAAAAGAAGTTCCTGCTGATCTCAAATTAGATGTAGGAATGGATCAAACAAAATTTATAAAAAAATCCAGTTCCGAAGTAGAAGAAACGCTTCTAATCGCGCTGGTATTGGTGATCATCATCATTTATTTGTTTTTCCGGGATTGGATCTTAGCGCTTCGGCCTCTGTTTGATATTCCTGTTTCATTGATTGGCGCTTTCTTTATCATGTACATTTTTGGGTTTACTATTAATGTACTTACATTGCTTGGAATCGTGCTGGCGACGGGGCTTGTAGTAGATGATGGTATTGTGGTCACGGAAAATATTTTCAAAAAAATAGAAGCCGGGATGAACAAATACCAGGCTGCAAAAGAAGGTTCAAAAGAAATTTATTTCGCCGTTATTTCCACTTCCATCACACTCGCTATTGTATTTTTACCGATCGTTTTTCTCCAGGGGTTTGTAGGAAGATTATTTCGCGAATTCGGAATCGTGGTTGCCGGAGCAGTACTTATTTCTGCGTTTGTTTCATTGACCCTTACGGTTGTATTGAACGTAAAACTTACTCACAAAAAAATCGGCCATTCCTGGTTTTATAAAAAGACAGAGCCATTTTTCCTCGCAATGGAAAACGGTTATAAAAAGAGCCTTGCAGGATTTATGAAATTTAAATGGGTAGCGTTTGCATTGGTAGCCGTTTGTCTCGGGCTCATTTATTTTATTTTTAAAGGCCTGCCTTCCGAATTAGCACCACTCGAAGATCGCAACCAGTTTCGTTTGAGCGTAACTGCTCCTGAAGGCACTTCTTATGATTACATGGATTCTTACATGGATACCCTTGGCACTTTTTTATCCGATTCCATCCCTGAAAAAACCATGCTGATAAGTCTTACAGCGCCCGGCTTTGGTGGAGGTTCGGTGAATAGCGGATTTTTTAATGTAATGCTTACGGAGCCTAAAGACCGTACCAGAACCCAACAACAAGTTGTGGACATGGTGAATAGGAATCTGAAAAAATTCACACAGGGAAGGGCTTTCGCGACACAACAGGAAACCATTTCTACGAACAGGCGTGGTGGACAGCCCGTTCAGTTTGTAATCCAGAATAATGATTTTGATAAAATAAGAAAAGTGCTTCCTGAATTTTTGGAAGAAGCAAAAAAAAGCCCCATTTTAGAAGGTGTTGATGCGGATTTGAAATTTAACAAACCCGAATTGCGTGTAAATATTGACCGCCTTCGTGCGAGTGAATTGGGTGTGAGCGTTGACAATATTAACCAGGCGTTGGAACTTGCATACAGCGATAGAAGATTGGGATATTTCTTAAAGTCAGGCAAACAATACCAGGTGCTCGGGCAGGTAGATCGTAGTGACAGAGATGATCCAAATGATTTGAGTAAAATTATGGTAAAAAATATCCGTGGTGAAAATATCGGACTGGATAATTTAGTATCTACATCAGAAGCATCTGCGCCGCCGACTATTTATCATTTCAACCGGTACAAATCAGCAACCATTTCTGCAGGCCTTGCATCGGGATATACAGTTGGGGATGGCATAAAAGAAATGAACAGAATTGCTGATAAATTACTCGATGATTCTTTTACAACCGCACTCAGCGGCACTTCCAGGGATTACTCTGAAAGTTCAGGAAACACGGTATTTGCATTTGTGCTCGCTCTTATATTAATTTACCTGGTACTTGCTGCGCAATTCGAAAGTTTTGTTGATCCCTTTATTATTATGATTACCGTGCCTTTGGCGCTCGCCGGAGCTTTAATTTCTCTTTGGATTTTTGGACAAACATTTAATATTTTTTCTCAGATTTGAATGATCATGTTGATCGGTTTGGTTACCAAAAACGGAATTTTAATTGTAGAATTTGCGAATCAAAAAAGAGACGCAGGAATGAAGAAAATTGACGCAGTAGTGGAATCGGCATATTTGCGTTTGCGGCCTATTTTGATGACCAGCCTTGCGATGGCTCTGGGTGCTTTGCCATTGGCGCTTTCCATCGGTGACGCATCTACCAGCCGTGTTCCTCTTGGAATAGTAATCGTTGGGGGAATTTTATTTTCATTGATCCTTACATTGTATGTTGTACCGGCAATGTATGCATTTCTTTCACGTAAAAAACAACCATTGAATGAAGCGCTTTTATAAAAATTTCTTTTTTTCTTGTTGTTCAATATTGTTTTTTAATTCTGCTCTTTTCGCTCAGGATACTTTGCTGACAGCTCAAAATGCTGTAAAAATTGCTATCGAAAATAATTATGGAATTATCATCAGCAGGAATGAAATTGAAATCGGATCCATCAATAACAACTGGGCAAATGCAGGCGCAATACCACTTATAAGCGCTACGGCTTCAAAAACTGTTGGCGTAAATAACCTGCAACAAAATTTAAGTAATGGAACCGTTACCAAAAAGAACGGGAACACCACACAGAATTTAAACGCGGGTATTGCTGTGAACTGGACGGTGTTTGACGGTTTTAAAATGTTTGCAACAAAGAAAAAATTAGAAGAATTAGAAAGAGCGGGCGAATATACTTTCAGGAAAAATCTGAATGAAACCGTTTTTAATGTAATCACATCTTATTACAACATTGTTACATTAAACGAACAAAAAAAAGCGACTCTCGAGCAGATTAGTTTATACACGGATCGTTATAACCTTGCGCAGCGCAGGTTTGAGATTGGAACCGGTGCAAAATATGAAGTACTGGAAGCACAAGTTGATTTGAATGAACAACGCTCCAATTTGCTTTCATTGCAAAATTCAATTGCCCTTGCAAAATCTTCTTTAAATAACCTGCTGGGCAAAAATCCCGACACATCTTTCCTCGTTATTGATACCATTATCGTATTGCCTTTACCTGCTTATTCCGATGTTCAAAATAAAATTAACAAGCAAAACCCGGATGTACTCCTTGCCAATAGCCAATTGGCAGTACTGGCTCAGCAAAAAAAAGAGGTCAACGCTGCAAGGCTTCCATCAGTTGAGCTTGCCGGCTTCTATAATTTTGCAAGAAACAGGAATGGTGCTGGTTTCACGTTACTTAATCAAACCTACGGCCCATCCGGATCTGTAGGCATTTCGGTGCCATTGTTTAATGGAATTCTGGTAAAAAAACAACTAGCCGTCAGTGATATCCAAATCAAAAATCAACAACTTACTATTGCACAAACAAAGAAGGATATTGAAACTTCATTAACCAATGCTTACATCAATTACAATAATGCTTTGAAAACAATTGATCTTGAAAAAAACAATCTCGTTCTCGCAACAGAAAATATTGTAATAGCAACAGAACGTTATAAGAAATTAAACATTACTTCTGTAGAATTGCGCCAGATACAGATCAGTTATAATGATGCCAAAAACCGCTTGTATAATGCCTTATACCAGGCAAAGGTTGCAGAAGCTACAGTGGCATTGGTGGCTGGAGATATCGCGGATTTATAGGGGTGAGGTTTCGGGTATGAGGTATCAGGTTTCAGGTACGAGGTATGAGGTATCAGGTATTATAAAAATACTAAACAGAAATTTGCCTTATTTATTTGTTTGCTGTAATAAGGCTGAATTTTACAATTTCTGATAAGAACTTATCTCATGCTATCCGGATCAAAGTCTTTACCCGGATCTACTTCAATTGTTTCCTGGAGATAATAAATATTAGCCCCATTGAGCATCTTGGAAATTTGCTTTTTGTAAACATCTGCTTCTTCTTTCGTTCTGAAGTTTCCAAATTTGATTCGGATATATGGATTGGCATACCACATGTAAGGCTTTTGTTCAGGAAATTTTTGCAAAAGTTCGGCCCGCACTTTAAACGCATAATCCTTATCGCTGGTATTCAAAACCATAAGGCGGTATCCTGGTGCAGAACGGGCTTGTTTCTTCAAAATAGCGGTATTGATTTCAGCTTCTTTTCTTCCTAAAATATCAAGCCGGTAATCTTTAAAAACCAATACTTTATTTTGTATAACAGAATCGGTACTTTGAGAAAAAGAATGTGTAGAAAAGCATAGAAAAATTAAAATCAATAAGTATCTCATAATAGGTAAGGATTAAAGGGCAAAAATAATACCAATCGGTTTTATTATGAGACACATTAGCAGTTTCTAAACAGTTTAGAGGTTTAGATGGTTTAGGCGTTGCTAAACTCTTCTAAACTTTCCAAACTCTTCTAAAACTATTCTAAAACTATTCTAAACTAATTTTTCTAAACTTTTCTAAACAAGCTACAATAACTTCGTTTCTATGAAAGCAGAAAATATCTATGATGTAATAATTATTGGTGGTGGGCCTATTGGCCTTGCCTGTGGCATTCAGGCAAAAAAAGCAGAGCTTAAATATCTGATTATAGAAAAAGGTGTACTGGTAAATTCATTGTACAACTACCCGGTAAACATGACTTTTTTCAGTACAAGTGAACGACTTGAAATCGGCGGTGTTCCTTTTGTAAGCAATAATAATAAACCGACGCGTAGCGAAGCTTTGGAATATTACCGGAGAATTGTAACCTCTTTCCATCTGAATATTCATTTATTTGAAGAAGTAACGGAATTAAAAAAATTAGGCAGGAATTTTAAAATAAAAACATCGAAGGCGGAATATAAAAGTTCCAACATCATTATTTCAAGCGGCTTTTATGATATTCCTTATTTGCTGAATGTAAAAGGTGAAAATTTACCAAAAGTGAAGCACTACTACGACGATCCGCATTATTATGCTTTTCAAAATGTAGTGGTTGTGGGCGCTGCGAATTCCGCAATTGATGCAGCTTTGGAAACATGGCGCAAAGGTGCAAAAGTAACGATGGTCATTCGTGGCGATAAAATAAGCGATCGGGTAAAATATTGGGTAAAACCGGACATTGATAACCGTATAAAAGAAGGTTCAATAAAAGCTTATTTCCATTCAGAATTAAAGGAAATAAGAGAGCATGATGTGGATATAAAAACACCGGAAGGAATGGTTACCATTCCAAATGATTGGGTTATTGCCATGACTGGCTATCAGCCGAATCTTCAATTTCTGCGGAATGCAGGAATTAAAATTTCAGACGATGATGTTTGTAAGCCTCATTATAATGAAACGAATTATGAAACCAATGTAAAAGGAATTTATCTGGCGGGCGTTATCTGCGGCGGCATGAACACCCACCGGCTTTTCATTGAAAATTCAAGAGAGCACGCTTTGAAAATTATTGACGATATTGCAAGAAAAGCGGGCTGAAATAAAAAAATCATCTTCAACTCAAAAACTTTTAAATCAATTTATTGAACTTAAAAGTCAGCATAAATATCAGGAAAAATATCAGGCAAATAAAGTGTATGCCAAAAATAATGTATTGCGTTATTTTAACCCAACTGGTAAACGACGCCGTTGATATAGCGTAAATTGAAATCGCAATAACAAGAGCTTCTGCCAACAATACCATTACTTCTCGGGCTTCTATGAAATGTTGGGTGACACTCATTTCCCTCTGAAGCCAATATACTATTATTGCCAGTCCGGTAAGAGCATTTATAACGGAAAAATAAAGGGCAACTTTATGTTTTATTAACCCTGCAACGAAAACAATGATATTTATCAAAATAGAAAGAGCAAATGCGATAATTATACATTTATCTGATTTATTCATACATCTTTAATTTAGTTGGACACTCCCTTGAAAGGCAAGAGTTATAAAATAAAATAATGTATTGAAATTAGGAGATTACTTTCTACTTTACTTCAAAAATATTTTCATGAAACAAAAAACTTAATAATTATAATTTTTTTCAGTTACTGCTTTACTTAGTTCCCATATTTATTTTTTGTTTACCTCCATGCAACTGAATTTCATTTCCCTGCCAGGCAAATCTTCCACTTACATTTTCAGGAAGTGAAATTTCACCTTCTATTCCGTTTTTATTTTTTCGTCTAAGCATCACTGTTATCATTCCATCCGGTACCGGCATCGAACCTTTTACTTCAGTCAATTCTCCTAATGCCGGTTCAATTTTTACTTTTTTAAAGCCCGGAGCATCCGGCATGATGCCACAAATCGTGGCCAGGAAATCATATTCAGGACTTGCAGACCAGGCGTGGCAATCTGAACGTGTAGGATCGGGTTTTTCTGCAAAAGTGGTAAGTCCGTTTTTCAACATATCCCGCCAGGGTGTTAATTGTGAATAATACAAATCCGCCAGACCCGCTTTTACCATCGCGCGTGTCAGGTAAAAGCGATAATAAAAAG
>JBQCFO010000248.1:0-2734 GCA_051959055.1 Ginsengibacter sp.
AACGAATGCCCGAAGTATTGAAAAATGGCAGACGTATCTGCCAAATTAAATTGCAGCAAAACCGTTAAAAACCCTCCTATTCCAACTTCTCCATTTCCTCATTCACAAATTCCATCAGTGTTTTAATATTTTCTGGGGAAAAATCAAACTTTAATCCGGCGGCTTTGTATAGTTCGGGTAAAGTTTTTGTGCCACCCAGGCTCAATGCTTTTACATAATTGTCCAGGGCTTTTTCAGGGTCTTTTTTGTACTGCATCCAAAGACCGATAGCGCCCAGCTGCGCAATACCATATTCAATGTAGTAAAACGGCACTTCATATAGATGCAATTGTTTTTGCCACCCGTTTTCTATATACTTTTCAAGGCCGGAATAATCGATCACATCATCAGAATATTCGTGAAATATTTCCAACCATTTTTTCGACCTTTCCTCTAAAGTATGATTTGGATTTTCATAAATCCAATGTTGAAATTTATCAATTACCGCAATCCAGGGAAAGATGGTAATCACCCTTTCCAGCTGATGTTCTTTGGCTCTTTTTAGATCTTCTTTATTGTCGAAGAAAACATCCCAATGATCCATTGAAAAAAGCTCCATTGACATACTGGCTACTTCAGCGATTTCCATCGGGTAATCTTTAAAAGAATTTAATTCAAGCGAATGAGTTAAAAAAGATTGGATTGCGTGCCCTCCTTCATGAACCATCGTTGTTACATCGTGCATGGAGCGGGCCGCATTCATAAAAATAAACGGAGCGCCGGTTTCGGCAAGTGGCATGTTGTATCCGCCGGGAGCTTTGCCCTGCCTACTTTCTACATCGAGGCGGTTCATGGTATTCATCTGCCGAAGGCAATCTCCAAAAAATGGCCGGAGCCTGGTAAAAACTTCAATGGATTTATTCAATAATTCCGCTCCGGTTTCAAAAGGGGTTAAAGGTTCAGTTCCTTCCGGCTCTGCTTCCATGTCCCACGGACGTAAATCATCCAGTTTTAATTTTTCTTTTTTCTTTTGATGAATTTTATTCACCAAAGGCACTACATGAAGTTTTACGGATTCATGGAAACGAAACGTGTCTTCTTTGGTATAATCAAACCGGCCCAGCTCTTTAAATTTATAATCGCGGTAATTCTCAAAGCCGGCATTGAGCGCTTCCTGGTTTCTTCTGGTAATTAATTCAGTAAAAAGTTTATTCAATTCATCTTTATCCTGAAGGCGCCTTTCATTTACTTTTCCATAAACTTCTTCACGCAATTTCAGGTCATGGCTTTCAAAAAATTTTGAAGCTTGTTGTAAAGTGTACGTTTTGCCATTAACCTCAATAGTCATCCTTCCCGTAATTACCCCATATTGTTGTTGAAGCATTGCCAGTTCTGCATGAATGGGAATATTTTCTTCACGAAAAAGTTCAATACTTTTTCTGATAGAACGCAAATAGGTAAAAAACTTTTCCTGATCTAATTCTTTTGTAAAAGGAGAATCCGCCAGTTTTTTATTCAATGCGAAAGCATAAGGCTGAATCTTTGGCTGAATTTCCATACAAAAGAAATTGAACGATTCCTCCAGCTTTTTATCAGTCGTATCACAGGTCATTTTTATCTGCCGCCAACAAGAATCTTCGCTTATCACTGCTTCCAGTTCACTCATGTCTTTCAGCCATTCCTCCATGTCTTCTTTTGAATCAATTTTTCTTTCCAAAAGATCTTTAAAAAAAGGTTCAATCGTTTCCCAATCAGAAACGGTTAGGTTTTCCGGAAGAAAATGCCTCGGTATTTTTTGTATGTCTGCGGTCATGGGAGAGGTATTAGGTATGAGGTTTTAGGTTTTAGGTATCAGGAATTAAGATTAAGAATTAAGAATAACAATTAGAGAATGAAATTAAAACTTACAGCAGGACAAGAAATAATCCAAATTCCTGTTTTCTTAACTATTCGAATTTTTCATCAATAATTGAATAATTTAATAATTAAATAATCCAACAATTCAACAATAAAACAATAAACCAATGAAACAATTCAAGAATTACTTGACTCCCCTGCTCTCAATCTGTCTGGGATTCGCCTGCTGTGGTTTCGCATTTTTTGCATTCGCATTATCTACCTGGATTGGTTTTGAATTTGTCAAATCCGCTGCGGCTTCTTTTTCTTCTTCTGTTCTTATTTTTATTTCGATCTTGTTTTTATCAATGATATGAAACCACTTTACCATTTTTTTCATGTCGCTGGTATATACTCTTTCGAAATCCAAATCAGGATATACTTTTTCAAAATAAGCCTTTAATGTTTTTGCATCTGCATTTGCATCAGGCACTTTTTCTTCGCTTTTTTTCATTGCTTCAAAAACTTCTGCAAGAGTCGTATTATCCTTTGTGGTATAAACTTCTATACTTTCAAGATGTGAAAAATTGTGTTGACGCGTGCTCACAAATTTGGTGCTGTTATCTTCCAAAGAACGAACGACAGCGCCATCAGATTTTGACGACAACAATTCAAACAAACCTGGTAATCCGGTAACTGAAACTAACTTATTATATTCCATAACTATGTTTTTGATTTTGGGACTGCAAGATAATTGAAATGCTATTTGTTTGCGTTAACAAAAGATAAAAGTCAGTTTTGAAAGGTGATATGCTGAAGGCAGAAGGAGGAAGGCAAAAGGCCAGGAAACAGCTTGCTCATAATAAATTCTATGGTTTATGCTCAAATTACAAAACACAAATCCGGCATATTTCTTCGT
>JBQCFO010000249.1:0-4242 GCA_051959055.1 Ginsengibacter sp.
TGCTTCAAAAAAAGAACTTAATTGAGAAAATGACCGGCAAAAAAACAGGGAACATTCTTGATGTAGGAGCCGGAACCGGCGCTTTTTTAAATACAATGAAACAGGCAAGCTGGAATGGTACCGGATTAGAACCGGATGAAACCGCAAGAAAGAAAGCATTGGAACTATATGGTTTAAATTTATTTGAATCAGAAAAGCTGTTTTCTTTATCTGCTGAAACCTTTGTTGCGATTACTTTATGGCATGTTTTGGAACATGTGCATGAATTGCAAAAATATATAGAGCAATTAAAAAATTTATTATCAAAAGAAGGAAAATTATTTATTGCTGTACCGAATTACACCTCTGGTGATGAAAAAATTTATGGAGAATTTTGGGCCGCTTACGATGTACCACGACATCTGTATCATTTCTCTCCAAAGGCGATGGAAACGCTTGTAAATTCACATGGATTGAAGATTGAAAATATAAAACCTATGTGGTACGACAGTGTTTATGTCAGTATGCTTAGTGAGAAATATAAAACCGGCGACTCTCATCCTGCAAGAGCTTTTATAAATGGCATGATTTCTAACCTGGAAGCAATTTCTGATAAAACAAAATGCAGTTCGTTGATTTATATAATTTCGAAAAGATAAAATTGTTTAGTTTCAGCAAAGCAACAAATAACTGCATTTTCCATTTCAACCTGATTTCGAAAAGAAATTTGCAATATGCATTATTTCGAATGTGTCGTCACTGATCCCGCTCCATCACTGTTCTTTTCCCAGGTATCATACTCTTTGGTACTGCTTCCCAAACGATTGGGATTGTATGGTTCGCCAGTTGGTTTTGAAACCAAAGGTTTAGGCTGAGGCTGCGCTATTACGGGCTTTTCAACGGTTACAACCGGAGTTTCTTTTGTAGTGGTATCAGGTGTTACAGCAGTTACAGCAGGTTGCGAAATGACCGGAGGCGCAACTGTAGAGGTAGTAACAGAAGAAGGTTTTGAAATCGGTTCAGGTGCAACAGTAGATGTAATAACCGGAGCCGGTTTTGTTTCAGAAACAACCGGAGATGGTTTTGTTTCAAAAACCGGCCCATTAGCAGGATCCAGTGCCGGAGCTTGTGTAGTTTGAGGGTTATTTGGATAGGTAAGAGTTGGTGCCGGTGGATAATATTTATCCATTTTCGGATGCTTCGACTGTTCAGTAGTTTGAGCATGAATCTGCAATGAAAATAATACAACAAATACAAGGGTGAGTTTTATTATTTTATGATGCATACCTAAAACTTTTTCTTAAAGTTAATCTTATTAATTCAGTAAGATCAATTTGATAAAAAAATTTGATAAATTTTTAAGCATTTACATGTTAAATGCTAATGCTTATCCTTTGCAAAAAATTTACATAAAAGAAAAACCTGCCCATTTCCCTAAAAACAACAAAAAAAGCACTGAAGTGAAAAGAAAAATGAACAATAAAAAGTGGTATTCACTTTTGATGCAAAAATTCCAATGATAATAAAAAAAAATGAAATTTTAGAAAATGGATTAATACAGAAATTTATCTTGTCTAAACTATTTTCTCTGCCGGTATCCCCCTAAAAAAAACCTCCTGTTTTTAACAGAAGGTTTTTAGAAAAAAACTTTTATTTTTAAGACAACAAACCACCTTTTTTCAAAGTGCGAACGCCTGCGCCAATTTTAAATCCATTATTATAGATTTCAATTTTATAATCGCCAGTTTGAAATTTACTGTTTTGAGACCACTCTACTTTTACCGGTTGTTTCTGGCCCTGTACATAATTGATTTGTATTTTTTTAGTAAAAGGTTTTTGAACTCCGTCGCGTGTAGTAAAGGTTCCTGAGCCCAGAGCATCGACCTGTACAGGTTTTCCATCAGGAGCAGTAATGCAGATATAAATATCTTTTGGCCCTGAAGGAGTAATCCTGTTTTCATCTATAACAAAAGAAATGCTTAATTTATCAACACGTTTTGCAGTGGATGTTACTTTTTCTTTACCACTATGTTTTTCTTTTATTCCTTCAATAGAAAAATCTGATGCGTGCAAAGTAGAACCAATATCAATAACGGTATCTTTCTGATGAATCACCTGGCTGGCAGAATCATAACTTTTTTGTACCACATCTCTTTGTTGTGTTACCACACGGTTTGTTTCTGCCAATTGAGTATTTGCAGCTTTTAAAGAATCAATTTGCGCGGTATAAGTTTCAATGTTTCCTTTCAATTGTGCGATCAATCTTCTTGCTTCTGCAAGTTCGGCCTGGGTCGCATTTTTGTTATTGATGATACTCTGCACTCTTGATTTCAGGGCATCAATGTCTTTATCTTTTGTTTTTAAAAGGCTATCAGCTTTTACATTGCTGGTTTTTAGGGCATCCAGCCTGAGTGCTGCATCGTCTAGCTCGCGCTGCAACTCGTTTTTAGAAGAATCGCTGTTTACAATCTGGCTTGTAAGATCCTGTTCTTTCTGACGGGTTTTGTTTTTATCAAAAATGATATAACCCCAGGTACCCAGCAATGCAATGACCAAAATAGCAGTTAAAATATTGCGGCCACTATTATTTTTTACCACAGTTTTTTCCCCGGGCTTATCGCTTTCAGGAAAGTTTTCGTAACTCATGTTGTAGGTTTTTTTATTTTGATTAATGTTAATACGTTGTCAATTTTCCAAAATCATGCCAAGAACATTTGCAGTTTTTATCGCTCAAACAAATAAATGAAAGGTATGTTTTGAATGAATTTCATCACAATTTAAGCAAACAAGTTATCAAACCAATTTATTCATTTTATTTTTAAGAATGAGCCTATTTCTTCCTGATTCTCCATTCTCAATTTCTTATTCTTAACCCCTAATTCTTAAATTCTTACGTCTTAATTCCTGACTCCTGATTCATCATTTCACAATTCTGTATTTTTACCGCACAGTAATTATTTTTATTATGAAAAAGACGTTAACCTACCAAAGAGTTATTCAATATTTTTTACAGGGATTATTAATCCTTGGCCCCATTTCTATCACCATTTATTTTATTTATATTGTTTTTGATAAAATAGACAGCATCCTTCGGCCACTAATCAATATTCCCGGGCTGGGGTTTGTAATCATTATTGCCTTCATTCTTTTTGTCGGTTATGTAAGCTCCTTTTTTGTGATGGGCAGGATATTGTCTGTCCTGAACAGATTTCTTGAAAAAACCCCAGGTGTCAAGTTATTTTATTCTTTTTTAAGAGATTTTTTTGAGTCTTTTGCAGGCAACAAAAAGAAGTTTACAAACAATGTTTTGGCCAATGTAGATGATACAGATATCTGGCGTGTCGGTTTCATCACACAGGATGACATGAGTATTTTCGGCATGGAAGATTATGTGGCTGTTTATTTACCGATGGCTTATTCTGTAGCGGGCAATGTATATATCGTTCCAAAAGAAAAAATAAAACCGATAACGAGTATCAGCGCGGCTCAGACGATGAAATTCGCGGTAAGTGGTGGTGTTACACAAACGATTTCCGACTTGCCCGGAGATCACATGGATGAGGTTATTATTCATTAATAAACGAATGCAGTTTTGAAAAAAATCTTCCTGCTTTTTTTGTTGTTGGGGATCACAATGAAATGTTTTTGCTGGGGATTTTATGCTCATAAAAAAATAAATCAATACGCCCTTTTTTTATTGCCCCCACAGATGCTATTGTTTTACAAACCACATATTGATTTCATTACTGAACACGCTACAGATCCGGATAAAAGAAGATATGCAATTGCGTCGGAAGGTGCTCGCCATTTTATTGACATTGACCATTATGGAAAATATCCTTTTGAAGAATTGCCACATAAATGGGAAGCAGCCGTTGATAAATTTGGGGCCGATACATTAGCAACTTATGGAATTATTCCCTGGCATATTCAAACAATGCTGGGCCGCCTGACAAAAGCTTTTAAAGAAAAAAAATTTTCTTCTATCTTAAAAAACAGCGCTGAAATAGGCCATTATCTTGCAGATGCGCATGTTCCTTTGCATGCTACAGAAAATCACAACGGACAATTTACTGATCAAAAAGGAATTCATGCTTTTTGGGAAAGCCGTGTGCCCGAATTGCTTGCTGATAAAAGATTTGATTTTTTTATTGGCAAAGCTGAATATATAAATGATCCGGAAAAGTTTATCTGGGAAAGAGTTTTGGAAAGCGCAAATGCTGCAGATTCTGTTTTGAAATTTGAAAAGAAATTATCATTCCA
>JBQCFO010000250.1:0-3390 GCA_051959055.1 Ginsengibacter sp.
AGTTACAATGTGAACGCCATGGCCGGCAAGTGCATTCAGATAAGCCGGCAAGGTAGAAACCAATGTTTTACCTTCACCTGTTGCCATTTCGGCAATTTTTCCCTGGTGCAATACAATACCGCCGATGAGCTGAACATCGTAATGAACCATATTCCAGGTGATCAGATTTCCGCCAGCCATCCAGCTATTTTTGTAAATCGCTTTATCACCGTTTATCGTGATGTATTTTTTTGTCCCGGCAAATGTTTTATCCAATTCCGTAGCCGTAGATTCCAGCTCTGCATTATCCTTAAAACGACGGGCAGTTTCTTTAACGACTGCAAATGCTTCCGGCAAAATTTCAAGAAGAACTTCTTCCAGTTTTTTATCCCGGTCTTTACGCATCTGATCAATCTGGCGATAAATAGCATCACGGCCCGAAATATCCGCAGAATCCAGTTGTTCCGCTTCCGTTTTTTTAGTTTCTATCTGGCTATCAATATCTTTCAGATAATCTTTTATCCGTTCCCTGAAGATTTCCGTTTTGCCACGCAATTCATCGTTAGAAATAGTTTGATATTGCTCAAAAAAAGAATTGATTTGCCCAACGAGCGGCCTGATCTTTTTTACATCTTTTTCACTTTTATTGCCACCAAATATTATTGAGAGAAGCCCGGCCATAATGTATTGTTGTTTTTAAAAAATAGAATTTATAGTTGTCAAATTTGATGCAGAATTATTTCGGAGCCAAAATGACAGGGTTGCAAAGTTACTACATTGTAGGTTTTTATATAGATATTACAGCAGGAATTTGCGTTAGGATAATCCTAAACTAAATAGGAATAAGGTGGTGACGCTTCAACCTAGGTTAGTGTCCTCAACAGTCGCAACTTTGAATGATAAAAATATTATAAAATAAAAAGTCACATTATTTCTTCGTTTGCTGAACCGGAAAGCCTCATCTATAATCGTTCGGCCACCCAAAGTCGTTACTACATTATACCGGCCCCCTTGCAAAACCTCCTCATTTATTAGATTCTTTTCAAACATAGAAGCCAAATCCCAACTTTTTTTCAACCTTTTCTTGTTTTTTAAAAATTCTATATTACCTTCACGCCCTCTTATTAAAAAATGACAAGGAATTATTATTATACTGCCTCCTTTCTTTTTCCTGTAACCGGGATTATTGCTACCACCATTATTACAACCCGTTAAGGGTTGCACATTTCTCATATTATCCATTGGGCATCAGGCTTCTCTTCGTGAAGGGAAATTTATTTATCAAAAATCAATTTTAAAAGTAGTTTAATCGTAAAAAAATATGCGTGTTTTAAAGTTTGGCGGCTCATCTGTAGCAAATGCTGAAAATATAAATAAGATCGTTTCTATCTTAAAAGAAAGAATCCAAAAAGAAAAATTAGTGGTGGTGGTTTCTGCTCTCGGCGGCATTACCGATACGCTCATTCATACCGTAACTCTTGCTTCAAAAGGTGATGAAGCGTATAAAGAGGAATTACACAGAATCGAAAGCCGTCATTTGGAGATGGTAAAAGAACTGATTCCCATTTCTCAGCAAAGCCGCCTGTTGAGCCTCGTAAAAAGACATTGTAATGAGATTGAAGATATATGTAACGGCGTTTTTTTATTGCAGGAGCTGACATCGCGTACCAGGGACAGAGTGATGAGTTACGGAGAATTATTATCCTCACAAATTATCTCTGCAAAATTTCAATCTGAAGGTTTTGAAAACAAATGGGTAGACTCAAGAAAAATTATCGTTACCAATTCCCATTATGAACATGCGGTAGTGGATTTTGAATTAACCAATGAAAAAGTTCAAAGTTATTTTTCCAATTCTGAAGATTCATTTTTCCTGATTCCGGGGTTTATTGCAAGCGACACAAACGGCATCACTACTACTTTAGGAAGAGGCGGTTCTGACTATACCGCTTCCATAATTGCTGCTGCTTTAGATGCAAGCGCCCTCGAAATATGGACGGATGTAAGCGGAATGATGACCGCAGATCCACGCCTCGTTTCTAATGCCAAAATTATTCCGCACATCCTTTATCGTGAGGCAATGGAACTTTCGCATTTTGGCGCTAAAGTCGTTTATCCGCCCACCATCCAGCCCGTCATGAGAAAAAACATTCCGGTTTGGGTGAAGAGTACTTTTGCACCGGACGACTTCGGAACTTTGATTGAAAACAGTACTTCTGTAAAGAACGACAGCAGTGTCCGCGGCATTTCAAGTATTAATAAAATTGCTTTGCTCAGCCTTGAAGGAAGTGGTATGGCTGGTATTCCAGGTTTTTCCAAAAGACTATTCGAGACGTTAGCAAACGAAGAAATAAACGTAATTCTTATTACACAAAGTTCATCAGAACATTCCATTTGCGTAGCTATTGAAGAATCTGCCGCCAACAAAGCAAAAGCAGCGGTTGATGAGGCTTTCAGCTTTGAAATAGAAAGGCTGAAAGTGGAACCGTTGATTATAGAAACTGATTTGGCCATTATTGCCTTGGTGGGCGACAAAATGAAAAGCCACCCCGGTGTAAGCGGAAAGATGTTTAGTGCTTTGGGAAGAAATGGCGTGAATGTAAGGGCCATTTCTCAAGGTTCGTCAGAGAGAAATATTTCTGCCGTAATTGCTACTAAAGATGTAAAAAAAGCAGTGAATGTATTGCATGAAGAATTTTTTGAAACGACTTACAAACAGGTGAATTTATTTATCGCCGGAGTTGGAAATGTAGGTTCCAGGCTGCTTTCACAGCTTCTTCAACAGCATCAGTATCTGCAGAAAAATTTGCGTTTGCATATCAGGGTTGTAGGAATTGCCAACAGCAAAAAAATGCTTGTTAATGAAAAAGGAATTGATTTAAAAAACTGGAAAGCACTTTTGCAGGACGGTGAAGGAATGGACCTTGCTGAATTTGTAAAAACCATTCAAACAAAAAATCTGCGTAATTCTGTTTTCGTCGATGCAACAGCAAATGAAAATGTAGCGAGCCATTACGCAGAGATTTTGGAAAAAAGCGTTTCCATTGTGGCATGCAATAAAATTGCTGCTTCATCTTCATTTGATTATTATGAAAAATTAAAAACCCTGGCTCGCGAGTCAAATGTTCATTTTCTGTTTGAAACCAACGTAGGTGCAGGTTTGCCCGTGATCGGAACATTGAATGATCTGTTATTAAGTGGCGATAAAATAAATAAAATAGAAGCGGTTTTAAGCGGTACCTTGAATTTTGTATTCACTAATTATAATGGCACTGAAAGTTTCGCAAAAGTAGTGAGGCAGGCACAGGATGAAGGATATACAGAACCCGATCCAAGGCTGGATTTGAGTGGCGTGGACGTAGCACGTAAAATTATGATCCTCGCGCGCGAATCAGGCGAAAAAATTGAAAT
>JBQCFO010000251.1:0-7675 GCA_051959055.1 Ginsengibacter sp.
AGTCGCTTTTACGAAAAATCATAAAAAATATTTCGCTAAAACATTTTATTGCTGCCTGCAACGCCAATAAAGTGGTTCCGGATTTTTTTCAAACACAAAATTATCAACCTCAAAAAGCAATTGCGACCATTTCCAACGCAATGGACGTGGGCAATCCGAGCAACTTTGTGAGAATACTTGAAATATTTAATAACGAATTTGCTGATTTAAAAAAAGTATTAAGCAGCTACAGTATTTCCGATGCAGAAACAAGAAGAACAATTAAAGATGTTTTTGAAAAAGAGAATTACTTATTAGACCCGCATGGGGCTGTTGCCTGGTTTGCTTTACAAAACTATTTAGAACATCATACCGGAGAAAGCGGATATATTTTAGAAACCGCGCATCCGGTAAAGTTTTATGATGTGGTAGAGCCGGTTATTCAACAAAAAATTCCCATTCCTGAAAGTGTAAAATCTATCATGAATAAAGAAAAAGAAAGCATGATAATGGAACATGATTTTGAAAAACTGAAAGAATATTTACTGAAAAAAAATTAGGTAAGAGTCGCTTTTACGAAAAATCATAAAAAATATTTCGCTAAAACATTTTATCCATTAAAAGAACAAATAAGCGAAATTCTTATTTCCTTTTTTCTAAAAAGTATTAAGTTCAGGATGCCGGAATTACAAAAATGATTTATTAAAAAAGTTTATTAAAAAAGTTTACAGATGTTTTTATTGTAGAATTGCAAACTTTGTAGAAATTATTTTCTTTACTTTTAAAAAAATAAACTTTTTCAAAAATCAAGTGACATTTTTCAAAAATATTTTTCTTTCCAGCGAACAACGAAATTTCCGGAAGCAGCTTCGAAATGTTCTTGGATTTTCGCCACATCAGCTGGCTCTGTACAAAACAGCGCTCAGTCACCGGTCGGTAAGGGAAGGAGCAGATGAAAACAACGAACGCCTCGAATATCTCGGCGACGCCATTATCAGCTCGATTGTAGCCCACTATCTTTTCATGCGCTATCCTTACAAAGACGAAGGTTTTTTAACAGAGATGAGAAGTAAAATGGTAAACCGAAACCAGCTAAACGACATTGCCGTAAAAATTGGCTTGAAGAAAATTACTATTTACAATCATTTTGATCATTCACTTAAAATTTCACAGATATTTGGAAATACACTGGAGGCTTTGGTTGGTGCGGTTTACCTGGATAAAGGGTATGAGCAAACAAAAAAATGGGTAACACAGAGAATCATCAGCCCGCATTTGTTTATGCAGGATTTGGAAAACCTTGACATCAATCAAAAAAATAAATTGTATGGCTGGGCAAATAAAAATGGAAAAATTCTGGAGTTTGAAACCCTGGGCGAAACAATGGAAAACGGAAGAAGATTGTTTACAATCGGCGCAATGGTAGATGGAATTTTAATTGCAGAAGCAAAAGCGTTTAATAAAAAAGATGCGAGCCAAATCGCTGCACAGATAGCTATTGAAAAATTAAAATTATGATGAAATTTGGAATCATAGGAAGCGGAAGCTGGGGCACTGCGATAGCAAAAATATTAACCGACAATAAAAATCACATTAACTGGTGGCTGCGCAGCGATTCAAATATCAGCAGTTTTATAAACCGGCGCCACAATCCTCAATATTTGCGTAATGCTTTTTTTGATACCAGCCTTATCAATTTTTCCACAAGCGCGGAAGAAGTAATTAACAACAGCGATACCATTATCATCGTTGTTCCTTCTGCATTTGTGATGGAAGTACTTTCCGGCCTGCCTAAACATATCTTTAAAAATAAAAAGATTATTTCTGCGGTAAAAGGAATCCTTCCTCAAAAAAATGTATTATTAAACCAACATCTTAAATCAGAATTTGGCGTTCCGCTAAAAAATTACTTTACCGTTCTTGGTCCCTGTCATGCGGAAGAAGTGGCAGCAGAAAAATTATCCTATCTTACTTTTTCGGGTGTTGACGAAGCAATGACCAAAGAGATTTCTTATCATTTTAAAACGCCTTATTTAAATACGCTGTGCAATACGGATATTTATGGCGTACAATATGCGGCAATTTTAAAAAACATTTATGCAATTGCTTCCGGAATTGCGCACGGGCTTGATTATGGAGACAATTTTCTAAGCGTTTTGATTGCAAACAGCGCCGATGAAATGGCAGGATTTTTAAGAAAAGCAGGAATTGAAAACGTGGAAGTAGGTAGCATCGAACACAAGGCTATTCAACAAAAAGAAAAACCACACACCAATTATGCAGCTTCCGTTTACCTGGGCGATTTGCTGGTAACCTGTTATTCTCTTTACAGTCGCAACCGTACTTTTGGAAATATGATTGGCAAAGGATATTCTGTTCAATCTGCGCAATTGGAAATGAACATGATAGCCGAAGGTTACAACGCAAGTAAGTGCATGTTTCTGATTAATGAAAAAGTAAAAGCGGAAATGCCAATAGCAGAAACGATTTATAAAATTTTGTGGAACGAGCTTCCGGCAGATAAAGGGTTTGAGGAAATTGAGAAGAATTTGGTGTAGGGGCAACCTTTACGGTTGCCCAATAATTAATTAATCCAATAATTAAAATAATTTTGAAATTTTTTCTGGTCATTTTCATCACTGCCTTTATATTTTTTTCCTGCAAAAAGGATTCATTCAATACAAGCCCTGATGCTTCGTTATACACAAATTTAGATACCTTGTCTTTTGATACCGTTTTTACAACTGCAGGTTCCATTACGCAATCATTCAAAATATTCAATAACAATAATGAAAAGCTGCGCCTTTCACAGGTAAAACTTTCAGGAGGAAACTCATCGCCTTTTAAAATGAATGTAGACGGGACTTCCGGTGCGGAAGTAAATAATGTTGAAATAAATGCGAATGATAGCATTTACGTTTTTGTGCAGGTAAATGCACAAACTTCAGATTCTACACTTCCCTTCATTTTGAATGATAGTATCCAGATTAGTTATAATGGAAATAAGAAACTGGTTCAATTGCGGGCTTATGGACACAATGCCGTTTTTTTAAAAAATAAAAAGCTGACGGGAAATGTGAATTGGAATAATAAATTACCTTATGTAATTATTGGAGGCGTACAAATTGATACCGGTGCAACGCTAAACATTTCTCCGGGAACAAAAATATTTCTGCATGCAGACGCACCTTTTTTAGTGGATGGAACTTTAAAAGCAATGGGAACAAAAGAAGAACCCATTATTTTCTCGGGAGACAGGCTGGATGCCGATTACAAAAATTTACCCGCAAGCTGGCCGGGAATATTTTTTAGAAATACGAGTGAAAATAATTCTTTAAACCATACCATTATAAAAAACGCTTACCAGGGAATCGTTGCGCAAAATCTTTCTACAACCGCAGAACCGAAAGTAACTTTATCACAATGCATTTTTGATAATATTTATGATGCAGGAATTTTAGGAATCAACACAAATATATACGCAGATAATTCCCTCATCAGCAATTGTGGCAGCAATCTTCAATTGCAGGCTGGTGGCGATTATCGTTTTATAAATTGCACGATAGTTTCTTACAATACCATTTATCTTGTACACAAAAATCCGGTTTTGCAATTGTCGAATGCCCTCACACAAAGCGGCTCTGCTTTTACTGCTCCTTTAAAAGCCTTTTTTCAAAATTGTATTTTCTGGGGCGATGGAGGGACTGTTGATAATGAGATAACTGTTGATAAACAAGGCTCGTTTTCTTTTTCAGTTTCTTTCGATCATGTTTTATATAAATCAAAAGATGATATTGCCAATGCCACTTTTATTTCTTCGATAAAAAATGAAAATCCGATGTTTGACAGCATCAATATTTCGAAAAATATTTTTGATTTTCATTTTAAAAACAACCCAACTTCTCCGGCTGTAAATGCTGGCACAGCAACCCCTTTTCTTTATGACCTCGATGACAAAAAAAGAGATGCTACGCCGGATATCGGTTGTTATGAAAGATGAAAATAAGAATTCGGGTTATTTATTTGTTTGCTGAAAGAACCGCTTTTATCTAAACAATCTTTCATCAAATTTAAAAGGTTCGGTCTTAATCACTTTTATTTTTGAAAAAGTTCATGCTGTGGATTAATCACATAATTGAAATCACCAGAAACCACTAAAGAAGGCTCTTTCATTACTAAATATTTGCCATCTTCAGAAATTTATCTCCGATTAATTGGGTAGAATTTGAATGAGGAATCACATTCCAGTCTTCAGGTAAGTCGATTTCTTTTAATTCAAATGAATTTATAGAATCAGGAATGTCAATAATAATCAAAAAGTAATCTAATGGAATATTGCCTAAAGGAGTTTTTATCATCAACTGAACTATAAAGAAATCTCTCTTTCATCTAACTCAACTGTTTTCATTTTGTTTTTTTTATAAATTTAATGGAAAATTGGCAGAAAAAACATGACAGTTGTCAGGAAGAAAACCGGTAATCATCCACAATCATATCCGCTTCCCCAAGTTCTTCTTTTGGTTGCGTAGTTGCTACAGCAATCACTTTCATTCCCGCTGCTTTTGCAGATTTGATTCCGACTGCCGCATCTTCAAAGACCAAACAGTTTTTGGGCGAAACATGCAACAGCGAAGCAACTTTTAAATAGATTTCCGGATCTGGTTTTCCTTTTTTGATGTGAGAAGAATTTACAACTACTTCAAAATATTTTTTTATCGGAATATTTTCAAACATAAAATCAATATTTGGCTGAATGCCGGATGTTGCAATGGCCATCGGAATATTTTTACTTTTCAATATTTCTAAAAAATCAATTAATCCGGAAACGGGTTTTATAAAGGGCTTATAAATTTCACGATAAAGCGCTTCTTTTTCCAAAGTGTGTTTCACTGATTCTTCATCGGTGATATCTTTTCCAAAAATATATTTTATGGCGTCTTCGTTCGTCCGTCCATTCATGTGGGCATTAAACTCTTCTTCAGAAATTTTTTTGCCTATTTTCTCTAAATATTTTTCCCACGTTTCACGGTGAAAAGAATTATTGTCTATCAAGGTTCCATCAAGGTCAAAGATGACGGCCTGTGTTTTAAACTTATCCAGAATTACATCAATACTCATTGTCTTATTATGGTTTTTAACAAAGGTCGCTATTAAATGACTAACTGCTGACTCGCCTTTCTTTTTTTGAATCGTTACCTTTACAAAAAAATATATGAAACATTTGATTTTTGCTGGTTTTATACTGGCTTTGGTATCCTTTATTATTCCACCAGATAAAACAAACGCTGTGAAACCGGAAACAATTTATCAGTTTAGAGTGCCTGCTTTGACAGGTGGAACCATTGATTTTTCGAAGTTTAAAGGGAAAAAACTACTGATAGTGAATACGGCATCCAAATGTGGAAACACACCTCAATATGAAGACCTTGAAAATTTATACAATAAATATAAAGACAAACTGGTTATCGTTGGTTTCCCTGCCAATAATTTTGGCGCCCAGGAGCCTGGCGATAACAGCGAAATTGCTGAGTTTTGCAAAAAGAATTATGGCGTTACTTTTCCAATGGCAGCAAAGGTTTCAGTGAAGGGGGAAGATATGGCTCCGATATATAAATACATAGTAGGATTGGCCGCGCAAAATGGATTTACAGACCCAATCAAATGGAATTTTACAAAGTTTTTATTTGATGAAAATGGAAATTTCGTTACTGTTTTTTTCAACAGGGATAGATTAATTCCTGATAATCCTGACCCAAAAGGTAAAGCGGCGTATGATAAATTAATGGATTATTTGAAGTAAAATAAGGTTGAATTTGAAAGATTTATTTTAAAGAATAATTGACATGGAATTTGAAAATAAAAACCTGGCATTACAACCAGGTTTTTATCTTTGTCTACTATGCAGTTTAACCAGGTAACAGCCGATAATCAAACCAAACAACGCCTTAAAGAATTGGTTCAAAAGAACCGGCTTTCTCATGCTCTGTTATTTTTGGGCAGGGAAGGAAGCGGGGCTTTGCCATTGGCAATTGCTTTTGCTCAGTATGTTCTCTGTGAAAAAGTAAATGCGAAACCGGATAAAAGTGCAATCTCCTTGTTTGGAGAAGAAGAAGAAATTGAGCAAAATCCACAATTTTTAGAAGATAGTTGTGGCCAATGTTCTTCCTGCATCAAAGCCAATCAGCTAATTCATCCTGACCTGCATTTTTCTTATCCAGCTTTAAAAAGAGACAGCAATCACAAACAGGTTTTGAGTACTGATTATATTACGGAATGGCGGGAATTTACTAAGCAATTTCCTTATAATAGTGTGGCTGACTGGATTGACTTTTTAAAGGAACATTCTAAATCAAAAATTGACAGCCCGGCCAACAAACAAGGAAATATCACGGTTTTTGAATGTGATGACATTTCACACAAACTCAGTTTAAAATCGTTCGAAAGTGATTATAAAATCCTTATTATGTGGATGCCTGAATTTTTGGGCAAAGAAGGGAATAAACTGCTGAAACTGATTGAAGAACCGCCACCAGACACGCTTTTTATTTTTGTTGCCGAAGATGAAAATGCTATTTTGCCAACCATTTTATCAAGAACACAATTGATAAAAGTTCCTTCTCTTTCCAATTCGGAAATTGAAGAAGCATTGACAAAAAATTACCAGTTAAGTCGGGAAAAATCGGCTGAAATTGCAGCGGTTTCAGAAGGAAATTTTCGTGAAGCATTGCAATTTTTACAAGCGCCACAAGAAGATTTGCAGGCGCAGATTCGGGAATGGCTTAATGTAATTTTAAAAAATAACGTGGCTTCACAGTTAAAATGGCTTGATGAGATCAATAAGATTGGGCGGGAAAAACAAAAACAGTTTTTAAAATATTTTATTCATTTACTCGAGCAGGGAATCCGTGCCGCTTATTTAAATGAAGAAGATTTGGGAATGATTCCCGAAAATGAAAGGGATTTTGCTTTTCGCATCAATAAAATTTGCGGAACAGACGCGCAGGAGGCTATCGTAAAGGAGTTGGACAACGCCATTTATTATATTGAAAGAAATGCACATGCCAAAATGCTCTTTCACACACTTACCATTCGTTTTTTCTACATTATTAAACATAATTCGCTACTTTTGGTACATTGAGATTAAGGAATAGTGCAGACGTTTTATAATTTTTTTTAAATAGTAATCAGTATTTTTTAAATACAAAGTTGAAAATCAATCTTCAGCTAAGAAATTTTGCAATTCTGTTTTTCGCATTTTAAATCTTTTTGTAAAATTTCCAGTTCATTGCAGAAAAAAATTGTACTGCATTTGCCTGCGATTCTCTTTAAATTTATTATTAATTTACTTTTTTAACTATTTATATGGGTTGTACGAGTTGTGGAACCGGAAAGCCTAACGGCTGTAAAAGCAATGGCGGCTGTAGTACCGGTGGATGTAACAGGTTAAACGTGCACGACTGGCTGGCCAATTTGCCAATTGATGATATGGAAAGCGCCTGTCGCGTTGTAGAAGTTTCCTTCAACCAGGGAAGCCGCAAAGATTTTTATCGAAACAATACAATGAATCTTTTTACCAAAGGAGATATTATCGCGGTTGAAGGGGTAAGTGGTTTTGACGTAGGAACTGTAAATCTTACTGGTGAATTAGTAAGGCTTCAGTTAAAAAAGAAAAGAGTTGACGAAAACAGTCATGCTC
>JBQCFO010000252.1:0-2802 GCA_051959055.1 Ginsengibacter sp.
GAAGACCGGGCATCATTGTATTAGTACCCGCGCACCTGGAAATAAAGTAAAAATGCACATTTCCCGATATTCCTTTGGCTCTATGTACCGATTAACTAAAACAATGTATTGATAATTCGGTGAAACTGTTTCCGACCCTAACTTCCAGAAGAACGAAGATGCTTACCAATTACCTGTAGCTTAAATCCCGCTTAAACAATGGTGGTTGAAAAATAACTCCAGATCATTCTCCGTTTGCAACAATCAACCAGAACATTTCAAATTAAACAAACATTATGGTTAAAGGATTACTTACAACATTCTTTCTGCTATTTTACATCATTCAGTCTGATGCACAGTTAGGTGCAATGAAGATGGTTGGAAAAAATACCAAAAATTATAAAACCGGTTTTGGAGCATTTGTTAAAACAGGAGTACCTGTTTCGGATGGCAACGATGTAACACTGGAAATAGGTGCAAATATTTTTTTCTTAAATGATGGTTACGGAACCACAGACGGAACAATCATGTGCCCTTTAAAAGCCGGGTACAGGTACACCTTAAATGGAAGCGGGAAAGGATTGTATGTGGAGCCACAGGTTGGCTATAATCTTTACGGAGTAACATCTTTAACGGATGACAATGGCGAAACCATCAATTTAAAATACCACGGAATTGTAGCAGCCGCCGGTGCTGGCTACCTGTTTTCCGTTTGGAATACATTGTTTGACGTAAATCTCCGTTATGAAACAGTAATCGCTCATGGCGGCTCCAACAATCTGATGAGCCTGGGTATAACAAAGTCTTTTAGTTTCGGAAGAAGAGAGGCAACATATTAAACACCAAACAATTTAAAAATATCGGGGAATGAAATTTTATATAATAGCATTGATCACTGCAATCTCTTTATCATCCTGTTTAAAAGACTCCATTTCTGATGCAATGCTTGCATCTACCAATGCTGAAAAGCAAGGAAGCACTGCTACTTTAAGTTATGAAGTTAATGGTAGCGCGGTGAGTGTATCTGTAAATGATGCTACCAACTGGAATGGTTCATATCATATATTAAGCTGTGAAAAAAATCCGGGTTATTATGCCCTTGGCTCGGTGAGCAATTCAGGAGAATTTGTTTTTGTGGTTTATACAGATAGTTTAAAGACGGGAAATTATAAACATACCAGTTCCTTTGGCGAAATGTTTTTTGTAAGCTATTATGGTACCGATGCATATGTGCAGTCACCTTCCGATAGCATGAGCTTACATATCACCTCTTACAACAATGGGCGTGTGAGCGGAAATTTTTCAGGTGTACTTACACCCATGATTAGTGCCGGTAATCCTGCAAATGTGTATGGCACTCCGGGGTCTATATCAATAACAAATGGTTCTTTTAAAAATGTTCCTGTAATTTATTGATTTTAATTCAAAAAAGTATTCGTGTGCAATAGCTCAGGTTTGCAATGATATTTTTGTAAAACTGAGCTATTTGCTTTTAAATGTGATAAACAATTTCATTGCCAACGGAGTGAAGCAATATGTGCGGCAAGATTGACATCTACAACCAAATGATGATAGTGTTACTATAGATACAAAAGTTTGCGACAACAATCTGCTTATATATGTTGCAAAACAAGATAATATACCGTCAATATCTATTACAAACACATTCATTCACTCCTTTAGCAATCCCCGCATCTTCAGCCAATCGCCAAACCTATCCATCCATGTATCTACCGGCAGGTGCTGCTTTTTCATACCAAAGCCATGACCTCCCCGCTCGTACACATGCAGCTCTGCAGGCTGTTTCGCAAGTAGCCATTTACTATAAATATCTAAGCTGGTTGGCACCAGTCCAATTTCATCGTCTGTGGCTGCGACAATAAACGCGGGCATTGTATTTTTAGGCACGGCAGAGCCAATAATTCCTTTATCGTAGGCATATACGGGGGCAATAAAATTTGGACGGCTTTCATTATCTGCATTATAGGCAACCGACATCGTTACCCCTCCGCCGGCAGAAAAGCCCATAAACCCTATTTTACCGGGATCAATATGGTAATCTGCTGCATGTTGGCGAACGTATTTAACGGCTGCCATTCCATCCTGCATGGCAAATGTTACCACCGGCTGCATAAGTGAATCTAATGTTTTCATGTTGCCTGTTCTCATCAATGTCGTATAATTATTTTCAGGATGAGCAGGATCGTCGTGCATCAACCGGTATTTCAACACAAATGCAGTAATGCCTCGCTCATTTAACCATTTGGCTTCTTCGGCACCTTCCAGGTCCAGCGCTAATGCATGAAAACCTCCGCCCGGCGCCAGGATAACTGCCGTGCCGTTTGGCTTTGCAGGCAGGTATGCAATGAGGCTAGGTTTAGTAACATCCAATACGATAGCACCAATATCTGCTCGAATCTCTTTTTCTTCCCAGTTCCATTGTTCCGAGCCGGGCGCTGCACCATCATACAACAAAATTTGTTTTTGTGCATTCGCGACCGACGCAATGCTGAGTAATAATAAAATGCATATTTTTTTCATAGCAGCTATTTTAAATGGCAAGTAAAGAATGAAGAGAAAAATGGTTATGTAAGAATAATCATTTTATCATCAATATAAAGGTGTTATTTTTTGATTGTTTGTTTAACAAAAAACAATCGACGCGGTGCATGTCGCTGCAATAATTTTATTTGTAACAAATAATATCACCTTCTCTTACCTGTATAGTTGAAGAAAGTTTTAAGTATTGATGTAAAGAAATAAAAGGCTGTACAGTTTGGCAAGCTGAAAGGGACGTTGACACCTCTGCCAGGAGCAGTAGCC
>JBQCFO010000253.1:0-2033 GCA_051959055.1 Ginsengibacter sp.
CCGTCTTATGAATTTGAGTATTATGTTGACGGGAAACGATATACCAATTGTAATAGCGCAGGGGATCTGAAAGGTATAAAATTTCCAAATGGAATTTACAAAGTGAGAGTTTCAAGGGCTATGCCCAGTATTGGACAAATAGACTACGAACAAGAGGTAGCAGAATAAAATAAACTAATTAGATACTCTAATTTGGAAGGATCTCCTGATGCTTCAAATTTCTTTTCTTCAACTTTATAGCCATACCAATCAGTAGGATTTTTTTCAACGAAAACCCACGGTACATCTTTAAGTTCCATAGTTGAGCTTTCTGTATCTATAGTAATAGTCCATCCTGATTATCAATTGTATCAATCTTTATTTCATAAGAATGTTCCCAACCACCATCGCAATTTTCACTATACCAATCGCATAGCCATTTCAAAATATTTCCATTCATACAATTTATTAAAATTTATTTAGTAGTCTGTTCCTTTAACAGTGGGACGCACATCCTTTTTTCCTTTTTCATGTACATGAAGTGTTCGACTTTAGTTCCCTTTTTATTAGTATGCGCTTTACCTTTTACATCAGTCCTTTTTACTTCATCAAACCCTGATGGATTTTTAGAGTTTTGCTTATATGTTGTATTCCGTTTTTATCAATCACACTATGGTCACCTGTTGCGTTTTCTTTATCAGGTTTCCGATTATTACTTCCTCTTCCGGAACTACCATTGCTATTACTTTTAATAAGTCCATTTCCCTGAGATAAATTTTTACTAGCATTTGCTGTTACAATTGTTCCAACTACTGCAGTTCCTGCTCCTACTAAAAATGCTGGCGCAGCTACTACTGTAGCAGTTCCTCCAGAGAACGCCAATTACTTTTTTGTTAATCGGTATTTAATTTAATGTCCCTGGAGGTGAATACGGGTTTGGTAAGTTTTCCATTTATGATCACGTTTTGATAGGTTAAGCCGCTGACATTATCAATCATCTGTGCGGTTGGCGTTTGTTCAATTTCTACATTTTTGATGACAAGCTTTTGTAATGGTTTACCCTCTACTCCAACTGCATAGATTCCTACCTCCCCTGCCTTCTTACAATGCACATTGGTAATTTTGAAGTTCTTAAAAAGTGTAGGATGGTTGCCCCCGCGGCTACCGTGATAATTATTTTCAAACCGTATGCAGGCAGAACGCGCACTGTCGCAGATGATATTATTTACCAACACATTTTCGATATATCCACCTCTGTCTTCATTTGATTTAAAGTATATAGCACTGAAGCAGTACTTGATCAAGATGTTTTCCATATAAATATTCCTTACTCCTGCAGACATTTCACTACCTATGCAAACGCCGTTAGTCTTGGATCTGAAAGTACAATGCCTGATGATCACATTTTCTGTTGGCCTGCCGGTTCGCCAGCCATCCAGGTCTCTTCCCGCCTTAATAGCGATAGCATCGTCGCCAACTGTGAAGTTACAACCCTCGATCAACACATTGCTGCTCGATTCCGGGTCACAGCCGTCATTATTAAGGTTTAGACTGTGTATTGTTACATTTCGTACAATCACATTGTTACAATAAACCGGGTGTATTACCCAATAAGGTGCATCGGATATTGAAACGTTTTCTAGCAACACGTTAGTGCATCCCCAAAACTGGATCATCGATGGTGGGAAATGTGCACGTTTTCCAAAAACTCTGTCATAAACAGGAGAGCCACTGCCGCCCATTTCACGAAGCGTATCCTGCTCTTTAGAGCCCTGAGGACGCCACCTTGCAAACCCCTTGGCTGCAGACCCATCTATTAACCCATTACCCGTTACAGCGATATCAGTACACTGGTAAGCATATATCAACGGCGAGTAATTGAAGAGTTCCGTGCCTTCCCACTTGGTTAGTACAGGAGGGAGATAATCGGAAGGGTCTGCAGAAAATACCAGTTGGGCTCCGTCTTCAAAATGGAGGTTCACATGACTTTTAAGTACTAATGGGCCCTTTAGAAAATAGACGCCATTTGGTACAACAATCCGCCCACCACCGTT
>JBQCFO010000254.1:0-7681 GCA_051959055.1 Ginsengibacter sp.
AATTTCTGTCACCACATCAGAAGGTTTGCTCAATAGCCGGTGCAGCGGGCACGAATTGGCGATTACCAGCAATCTCTTTTGTTGTTCATCGTTCAATTCGCCTTTAAAATTTATGTTGCAATAAAAAGTATTATTGCCGGAAGGCATTTGTGCGGCGGGCACTAAATGTACGCTGACTTTTATTTCGTCAACATTCCATTGCTTCCTTTGCACATACATACGCAGTGTAATGGCTTTGCAGGATGCAAGCGCCGCGCATAAATAATCTCCGGGGGCAGGGCCTAGATCTTCGCCACCTTTTTCCAGAGGCTCGTCCACGATCAGGGAATGCTGATTTACCTGGAGGTTTGATGTATAGGAGTTGCTGTTATTTATCACCTCGGCTGTAGCAATAATTTTAGGCATTTTTTATTTTTTCAAAATTAATATTATGGTCCTGCAAATTCTTTCATGTCTTTAAAGCTTCATTAATCTCATCGGTTAATAATTCTACGGTAACATCTTCCAGTTTTTTCCCATTCACAAAAAATGCAGGCACTTCCTTTACGCCAAGTGCAATGCCATATTTCAAATCATCCTGCACGTACACACCATATTTTCCATTTACCAGGTTATTTAAAAAAGATTTGTTGGTAATACCAATTTCTTTTGCATAAGATTGCAGGCTGATGGTGCCCAGGTGTTTTTGATTGGCGAAAAGCATTTCGTGCATTTCTAAAAATTTCCCTTCCTGTGCAGCCGCAATCGCTGCCTCTGCAGCTTTCAACGCTTTTTGATGCCTGTGCATTAAAGGGAAATGCCGGAAATTGAAACTTACCATTCCTCCAAATTCTTTCAGAATCTTTTTCACTATTTCGTTTGCATCCGCACACTTGCGGCTTTCATAATCAATAAATATCATTATGGAAACCGGTGCATCAGGATTACCGATAATAATTTCTTTGGGTTCAATGAGTGTTTCATTTTTTCGAATCATTTCATTCTTCAATTTAGTTATCATTTTTTCCAAACGTCGGCATAATCTTCCGGATGCCGTTTAAATTGCGCAAGCACATAAGGACAAAGGGCTATAATCTTTAATTGATTGTTCCGTGAATAATCGACCATTGCCACTAGTAATTTTTTAGCAAGTCCACGCCCTTCCTGATTTGGTGAAACTTCAGTATGATAGACGGTTAAATCTGTTCCTGAAATACTAATCTGCATTTCAGCGATTTGCTGATCATTTTCATTAATATAAAAATGACCATGATTTTTTTCATCTAAATCCAGTACTACTTTCTCCATTATTTATTGTATTTGTTTTTGAAACACGTTTCTCAAAGTTACGGAAGAGGAAAGCGAATGTTGAGGCATAAAAAGACGCTATTTTAGAAACCTTATTTCAGTAAAAGCTCAAACAAGCCGAATTTCAATTTTTTCATCGAAAACCCAATTAATCGATCTCAAACAATTGTAAGCAAACTACTCCTTCTTCGCAGTTTCTTTCTTTATCACCGGCGCTACTTTCGTACCAAATAATTCAATTGATTTCATTGTTAATTTATGTGGCACGTTTCCAATACTTGCCTGTGCCATAAAACGGGTGTTACCAAATAATTCATGCTCATAAAGAATTTTGTCAATTACCTGTTGTACGCTGCCAACCATTAAGGCGTTTTGTGGCAACCGTGAATTATCAAATTGCTGGCGTGAAAGTGGCGGCCAGCCTCTGTCGCGGCCAACACGGTTCATCATTGTTGCATAATAAGGATAAAATTCATCACCTGCTTTTTGTGAATCTTCACCAACGTATACATGATTGTTGACACCAAATTTCAGTTCAGATACCTTTTTGCCGGTTTTTTTTGCCGTTTCTTTATAAAGATTTATAAAGGGAACGAATTGCTGTGGCATGCCGCCAATGATGGCGAGCATCAGCGGCAATCCCAGTGTAGCTGCTCTCACTGCAGATGCAGGCGTACCGCCTGCTGCAAGCCATATTGGAATCTTTTGCTGATACGGACGCGGATAAACGCCACGGTCTTCAATAGACGCACGGTGTTTTCCTTTTGAGGAAATTTTTTCGCTTTTATTGAGTTTCAATAACAAGTCTAATTTTTCAGTAAATAATTCATCATAATCTTCTAGATCATAACCAAACAAAGGGAAAGATTCTATAAAAGAACCTCTTCCTGCCATTATCTCAGCGCGCCCATCTGATAAATGATCAATTGTTGAAAACTGTTGAAAGACACGTACGGGATCATCCGAACTAAGCACCGTTACTGCGCTTGATAGTTTTATATTTTTTGTAATCATTGCAGCTGCAGCAAGAATTGTAGCAGGAGATGAAACGGCGTAATCAGGACGATGATGTTCGCCTACACCAAAAACATCTAATCCCAATTGATCCGCCAATCGAATTTCTTCCATTAAGTCTTTAATACGCTGATGAGCGTTAATCGCTCTCCCAGGCAGCGTTTCTGGCTGCATGTCTGCAAATGTTATTAGTCCTAATTCCATGTCGTGTTCTAATTTAAAAAATAATTACAATTTTGTGCGGTGAAATCAATAAGAACCTGCTTTATCCAATTCAGACATTTGTTCATTACTCAATTTTAAGCTCACTCCCTTCGCCAACTCGTTCAATTGCTTTTCTTTGGTTGCACTCACGATTGGAGAAGTAATAAACGGTTTTTGAATCAACCAGGCGATAGCAATTGCAGAGAGGCTTGAGTTTTTTTCTGCAGATATTTTATCCATCGCCTTCAAAATCCGGATACCTCTTTCATCAAGATATTTCGTGATTCCATGGCCGCGTACACTTTTTCCAAGATCCGCCTCACTTCGGTATTTCCCGCTTAGAAATCCGCTTGCCAGCGAATAATAAGGAAGCACACCCAAACCTTCCTCGTTTACCAGTTTCAAATATTCTTGTTCAAACTTTTCCCGGTCATATAAATTATACAATGGCTGAACGCTGATGTAAGGTTGCAGTTTATTTTCCTTTGCAAAAACATTTGATTCCCTGATTCTTTCTGGACTTAAATTGGAAGCACCGATATAGCGCACTTTTCCTTCTTGTATCAATTCGTTAAAGGCGCTCATCGTTTCTGACACAGGAGTTTCAGGGTCATCATAATGTGATTGATACAGGTCTATATGATCTGTCTGCAATCTTTTTAAAGAAGCCTCCACAGCCTTTTTTATATATTTTGCGCTTAAGCCCTTTTTGCCCTGGCCGAGATCGCCACCCAGCTTTGTAGCCACCAGCACATTATTTCTTTTTTTGTGCTTTTTCATCCAGTTTCCGATAATCGTTTCAGATTCTCCCCCGTGGTTACCCGGCACCCATTTTGAATAGCTATCGGCGGTGTCAATGAAGTTGAAGCCTTCATTTACAAAAGCATCCAGCATTTTAAAAGATTCAGATTCATTTAGAGTCCATCCAAAAACATTGCCGCCGAAAGTAAGCGGCGAAACGGATAAATCTGACTTACCCAAAATTCTTTTAGTGTTCATACCGTTGATATTTTTATTTAAAAAATCTTTGTTTCATTCTTTATCCTCCCTGATGGCTTTCAATCCTTTGGTCCAGCGCACCAATTGTTTCAACATGTTTGCCGCTGCTTTACGGGAAACTTCAGTAGCGGTAAATTCATTTTCATCATTAATATTTTGTTGAAAAAAAGGAAAATTTACCGACTCTGTTATCGGTACCATCTTGAATGTTGATAAATCAGCTTTTAATGCATTAGAAGCCCTTGTCCCCGCTGAAACTCCACCATAGCTCACAATCGCAGCAGCTTTGTAATTCCATTCCTGGGATAAATATTCCAGCGCGTTTCTCAAAGGTGCCGGATAATTATAATCGTATTCAGCAGTTACAAAAATGAAAGCATCCGCTTCATCAATTTTAGCGCTCCATTTTTTGGTGTGCTCGTGCAGATAATTCTTCATAACCGGATGATTGGGTTCATCCATCATTGGCAACTTCAATTCACCCAAATCAATATATTCTACCGTAAAATTTCCGTTTTGTTTTGCCTGTTCAGTTATCCACGCGGCTACTATCGGCCCTTTGCGTCCGGGGCGTACGGTTGAAGAAATTACTTTTAAATTATACATTTTTGATTTTTAGTTTAATATTTCATCACTAAACCGGGAAGGTTTTAAAAAACCTTCCTGGTTTGCAATTAATCTTAATTCTTAATTAAAACCGAAGTCATCGTAAGCGAGCCAGCCACAGCTTTATCATTAAAAAAGGAAATATTATCATTGCTTCCTTTTAATCCTAATGAATACAACAACGGTAAATAATGTTCCGGGGTTGGAATAGCAAGCCTTGCTTCGGTGCCAAGGCTTTCATAATTGATCAGCGGTTTGTGATTTCCATCACTTATAAGTTGTTTGAAAGTGTCATTCATTTGTAAAGCCCAATCAAATCCAAATCCGGGATTGTTCATATTGTGCCACGAAACCATTCTAAGATTGTGTACCATATTCCCGCTTCCAATAATCAGCACACCTTTTTTCCTCAATCCATACAATTCTTTTGCCAGGTCGTAATGATATTTCGGCGGTTTTGAATAATCAATACTGAGTTGTAAAACAGGAATTTTTGCTTCGGGATACATGTGTCTCACCACAGTCCAGGTGCCATGATCCAGTCCCCAATCGTGATCCAATTCCACGTGAGCAGAGTGTATTAGTTCTGCAGTTTCCATAGCCAAAGCAGGATTGCCGGGCGCAGGATATTGCACATCAAATAATTTTTGAGGAAATCCACCAAAATCGTGAATCGTTTCAGGAAAATCCATTGCGGTGATGCGTGTGCCCTTGCTGAACCAGTGCGCAGAAACTACCAACACCGCTGCGGGTGTTGGTATTTCTTTGGCCATTTGCGTCCACCGACGGCTAAATTCATTGTCCTCAATTCCATTCATGGGTGAACCGTGGCCGATAAACAATACGGGCATTAAATGCTCCTGTTCTTTTAGTTCATCGGTAAACTTATTGAATGCTGAAAGATTGTTCATTTTATTAATTCTTTTTTTTTATTTGTTTTAACCTTCGGAAATAAATTCTCCGTCGGCTTTTATTTTTACTTCATCGCTCAATATTGGTGCAGGAAATTTAGGGCCGACATTAAAATCGGAACGCTTAATAATTCCTGTCAACTGAAAACCTGAAGTAGACTTTTTAGTCTTTTCATCAACGTTTGTTCCCCTGTACCAAAGATCCATTGTCACAGGTTTGGTAATACCGTGAAGAGTAAGGTTACCGGTTAATTTGTATTTGTCTTTAGATACTTTAGTGATTGAGGTGCTTTTAAAAATCATAGTTGGGTATTTTTCAACCTCAAAAAATTCATCGCTTCTTAAATGATTATCAAGCATTTCCACTTGTGTATTAATAGATGGAACCTCTACTGAAAGTTGAAAAACGGCATCGCTGAAATCCGCTTTAGTCGCTGTGGCACTCGCCTGGAATTTATTGAATAATCCGTCCACATCAGAAATTCCCATGTGGGTTACACTAAAGGTTAATTTGGAATGCATCGGATCCGAATTCCATTTGGTTTGTGCAAATAAAGAGGTGCTTATAAAAGCAACGATCAACAGAGTCATTAATTTTTTAATCATTGTTTGTTTTTAATTTTTAATTTTTAATTTTTTAATTTTTAATTTTTTGTTTTTTACATACAGTTTCCATCAACCGAACAGCTTTGCCCTTCATTGATAATAACCGGTTTCTTTTCTTGCTCAGATTCTTGCCATGTTTGCTCCAATGCCTGCAAAAATGTTTCCGGCGATTGCGCTCCGGAAACCGCGTATTTATTATTCAATACAAAAAAAGGAACGCCTCTGATACCGAATGCGCCAGCCTGGTTTTCGTCTTGTCTTACTTCTTTTGTAAAATCATCAGAAGTCAGCATTTTTTTTGTTTCACTTTCATCAAGGCCGATGGCAGCAGCTATTTCAGCCAGTGCTACTTTATCATCAATATTTTTTCCATCAATAAAATGTGCTTGGAATAACGCCTCTTCGATTTCATTTCCCAATCCTTTTGATTTGGCAAACTGGATCAACCGGTGTGCATTAAAAGAATTAGCAACAACAGATTTATCGAAATTAAAATCGAGGCCAACTTCTTTTGCAGCTTGTAAAACATAACCTTGCATCTCTTTAGCCTGCTGCAGTGAAATGCCTTTTATTTCGGCAAGATGAGCAGTCGCATTGACATTTGGATTTGTATCCAGATTGGGATCAAGCTCAAAACTTTGCCATTCTACTTCCACTTTATTTTTATGTTCAAATTTTTCGAGGGCCATTTCAAATTTTCTTTTGCCGACATAGCAAAAGGGACATCTTACATCTGACCATATTTTTATTTTCATGTTTTTTATTGTTTTACTGTTGAATTGTTTTATTGTTGAATTGTTAGTCGATACTGATACCTTAATACGCAACTGTGAAGCGTTGACGAATGTGTTTTGGATTTTCCACTTCATCAATAATAGCAACGGCCAGATCTTCCACTGAAATGGTGCTTTTATGATTGGCATCATAGACCGGGGTATCAAATCCGGTTCTATATTTTCCCGTTCTTTGATGCGGTGTGCCCAGGTTCATTATAAGAGCCGGACTAATGAAAGTCCAATCCAGGTCATTTTCTTTTTTCAAAATATTCAAATAATCTCTTGCTGCCAATGCCCCGGGTTTCCACGCTACAGGAAACTCCGGCGCATCAACCACCTGAACATTTGGCTCTATAAACAAACTACCTGCGCCGCCACTTACAACATATCGTTTCACTCCTGATTTCTTTACCGCTTCCTCTATCGATTGCGAACCTTTCAAAAATTCATTATAGAGATCAGGATTTGTCCACCCTGCATTATAAGCACTCACTACCGCGTCATTTCCTTTAAATGTTTCGGCTAATTTATTCGTATCCATTATATCGCCTTTTACAACCGTAAGGTTTTTGCGGGGCTGTAATTTATCCGGATTGCGCACGATCGCAGTAACCTGGATTCCTCTGTTCAATGCTTCTTTTAAAATGGCGGAGCCTACAAAGCCTGTGGCTCCTATTAATGCGATTTTCATCTTTATTATTTTTTATACTTTTATTTTAAACACGAATTTTTATGACTAATTAAACGAATTCCGAAGTAGAACTATTCGTGTAATTTGTGCCTGAAATTCGTGTTCTGATAATTCCTGCCTTAAGCCAATTCAGGCAAGACTTTTTCAATTTCCGCTCTTGCGTTTTCATATTGTTTAGGCAATTTTAAATGGGTTCCCAATTGATCAAGAGGTTCATCTTTTGTAAAACCGGGATTATCCGTTGCCAGCTCAAATAATACCCCGCCTGGTTCACGGAAATAGAGGGAGAAAAAATAATCACGATCAATCTTTGGAGTAATATTGAGTCCTTTGCTCAAAATTTTTTCACGATAATCCATCAGAATATTATCATCCTTCACCCTGAAAGCCACATGATGATTCGTTCCTCCGGCATTCAGGCCCGCAGGCTGATCAGGTTCAATAACAAGGTCAACGATGTTGGCATTATCAATTGAATCGGTAATAAAGCGATAATGGTTTCCTTCCTGTTTCAATAAATGATAGCCAAGAATGTCTGTCAAAACTGCAATGGTAGGTTCAGCTCTTCTCAACCTTAAAGTAACGCT
>JBQCFO010000255.1:0-12219 GCA_051959055.1 Ginsengibacter sp.
CTTCAATCTGTGTTTGCACAAAACATAGAGCCAAAACCAAATCCTCCAAAAGCAGTAAATGATTTTGCTAATTTGTTGGCACCTTTTCAGCAGCAGGCATTGGAACAAAAGGTGGATGCTTATAATGATTCTACTTCTTCGGCTATCGTAATCATAACTGTTCCGGATCTTCAGGGGTATGATATTGCACAGGTTTCATTAAAATATTTGCGCGATTGGGGAATAGGTATGAAAGGGAAAAATAACGGCGTGGTTATTCTTGTTTCAAAAGCAGATCATAAAGCACGGATAGAAACCGGCTATGGAATGGAGGGCGTATTGCCGGATATTCTTGCCAAACAAATTATTGATGAACGAATGATTCCATTCTTCAAAAACAATGATTATTATGCCGGATTCGATAATGCGGTAGATGCAATTATTCAGGCGGCCGCCGGTGAATATAAAGCTGATCCGAACGCTGAAAAAAGCAACAATGTTACCATTGGAAAAATTATTCCGGTTGTAATTATTTTTCTGGTTATTCTTTTTCTCTTTTCCGGAAAAGGTGGTGGGGGTGGCGGTTCTTATATGAGCCGCAAAGGTTCCAGGAGTTTTCTTGGGGGAGCATTACCTTGGTTTCTGTTAGGAAATATTCTTGGTGGCGGTGGTGGCCGGGGACGAGGTGGTTTTGGCGGAGGGGGTTTCGGTGGTGGTGGATTTGGTGGCGGTGGTTTTGGTGGTTTTGGCGGCGGAAGTGGCGGCGGCGGCGGAGCCAGCGGAGGATGGTAATGATCGTTTTATTTCATAAGTAATAATTAATTGAATAATTGCGCAAAGAATATAAAGTGTTATTTGCGCAATTTTTTTTTATACAAATACGTTTCCCGTTAAACATTCATGGCCAATAAGGAAACTCCTTACTACATCGCTCCACCTACCGGGTCTCTCGTTACGCAATACGAAAATTTGTTTAACAGTTTTGAAGTTGAAAACAAAGACACGCTTATTCTCGAAATGTCTGAAGACCTGGTTGAAAAGGGAAGCGTCTCCGGAATACTGGATTTATTGAAGGCATTGCAGCACAAACCGCATCTGATAGAAAAAATGCTGTTTGCTTTTAAAATAAACTTTGTGGAAAAAGGAACACGTCTGCCCTTTCCGGAAAGCTATTGGAAAAACGAAAGTCAATATTGCCGTTGGTTTCATAAATTGTTCCAGGCTCCATTAGCAATGTTTTTCCTGGAAGACGAAGATTGCCGTTTTTATACTCTTATAGGTGACCTGATTGCCGATGATAAATTAGAGATAAAGGATGACGGAGAGAAGAAGAAATTGGTATGCCTGAGTGGCGAATCTCTGCAAATAACCATGCACAGATTGTTTGATGCTTGCTGGTGGCTGCTGGTGTTTTGTCACGGAAGCGGGTTTAACCCACAAATTTATATTGAGGCGACACTCGCCGACATGGATCTGCCGCTTACTTATGAAGAAGTATATGAGGCATTTATAAAAGATAAAGAAAGCGGCCAATTTTCAAGTTTTTATTAAGTATGCTCTACAAAAAATAACTCGTTTTGCTGATCTGAATGAAATAAAAATGGCTGGTTACAACCCAGCCATTAAATAAGCACGAAAATTATTTTATCGAAACCGGCACCCTGAGGTTTTCCCATTCGAGCGCAAATCCATTTTTATCAATCACATATTTCATTCTTTCATTAAAAGAACTTGACTTTTTGGGTTTTACCGTTACACGCAATACATCATTTGCTGCATCTTCAGTAGTACTTCCATCCATATTGATTCCCCATTGCCCGGTTTTCGAATTAAAAATAAACACCCATTCTTTTTCACCCGGAATGGCATATAGACTATATTTTCCTGCAGACAAATTTTTACCTTCTACTTTGATGTCTTTGTCTGTTTCAAATATGGTGGCTTCGTTTGCACCGGCTCTCCACACTTTATCATACGGTACCAGGCCTCCCCAGATTTTTCTTCCTTTTACCGCCGGACTGCTGTAATTAATAGTAATTGTTGCGCCCATTACCTTACCGCTTGCAGTTTCAGGAGGGCTTGCTCTTTTTGATTTATCTGCCTGGGCAAAAATCAATGAAGTCATCAACATTCCCACAAATGCTAATAAAAGCCCTTTGGAGATTTTAATTTTTTTCATTTTAAAAGGTTTAAATGTGTAAACAAATTATTTCGAGAGAATAAAATTAATGATTTCTATAAAGCATCTGGACGATTTTTTTTGAAAAAAATCTTTGTCAAACGCTAAATACTTCTAACGAAAAATAATAGCAACCACTTTTTTAGAAAATTCAATTTCCTGTTATTTCTTGCTTTGCTGTTGTTTTTTTTATAAATAAATTCTCAAAACAATTTCCCCTGCTCTCCAGGCCTTCTAAAATCTTCTACATTCAATTTCCACCTGTCTTCATTCATCCGGTATAATTTTCCGTATTTTTTGTATTGTTGACTTACCAGTTCAGCAATACTTCCTTCGCCACGCATACGAAGCCCCCATCTTGTATCATTCACTTTCCCATCATGGCTTTGCTCTATCAGGTGCCATACTTTATCGGCCCTGTCAGGAAAATTTTTATACAACCAATCATGAAACAGGAATTTAATTGCACCATTTAAACGAATAAAAGTGTAGGCAGTAAATTTCGCACCGGCATCACTTGCTTCTTTCATAATTCTTTGCATTTCATGTTCGTTTAACCCCGGTATCATTGGCCCCATCATTACTCCCATGTGTACTCCTGCTGTGCTCAATTCTTCAATAACTTTTAAACGTTGTTTCGCTGTAGCTGTCCGTGGTTCCATTACTCTTCGAAGATCTTCGTTAAAAGATGTAACAGAAACCATTGCAGAAACCAATCTTTTTTTTGACATCTCCTGCAAAATATCTTTGTCTTTAATAATCCATGAATTCTTTGTAAGAATCCCGACCGGCTGATTAAATTCATTGCAAACTTCAAGCAAGGCTCTTGTGAGCCTATACTTTTGTTCCGCTGGCTGATAGCAATCCGTGTTGCCGCTCAGCATAATCGGATGTGGATCCCATTTCGGATGCATCAATTGTTTTTTCAGCATTTGCGCCGCATTAATCTTCACAATAATCTTTCTTTCAAAATCAAGTCCGGCACTGTAGCCCCAGTATTCATGTACATTTCTTGCATAGCAGTAAATACAGCCATGTTCGCAGCCTGCATAAGGATTCATGCTGTACATCATTCCAAGATCGGGACTATCTACCTTATTTACAATGCTTTTTGTTTCCTGCTCCAGGTATTGTGTACCTGTATTCGCCACTTCCCAATCGTCAATTGATTCAATTTCTTCTTTTGCCTGTTGATTTTTAAGAAACTTATTTTTCGTATTAAATTGTGCTCCACGTCCTGCCAAGTATTGTTGCTCTTCCTCTTTTTTTTGTGGTACCACTTTAAAATGGTCTTGTTTTAATTGAGTGTTCATTTTATAAATTTTTTTTGATCTGAAAAGATTTACAAGTAAAAAACTACATAAACAATTGGTCTTGTTGAGTAATAACAGGTGAATTCTTAAATTCAAAACTTTGCAAAACCTGATAACTTCCTTTAGCCTGAAAGCCTTTCGAAACACTTTCCACCGGCCTTTTTAATAATGTAAATCGATCTGTAATAAAACTTGCGGTGAAATGCCTGTCACTATACTCAAGCCAGGCTTTTTCGTATTGCCATGGTAATAATTTTGTAGCCAGGTACAAGTAAATGTTATCTATAAAATGCGGTTTATTTTCTTTATCCAGAGTTATTAATCGTTGCACGGGTTTTAATGCAGTCACTAAATTTCGTACCTGCAGTTGTGATTCAACATTTCTAAAAATGGTATGACTCGGCAAACTTCCATAATCTTTTAATTTTACCTGGAATGGTTTGTAACCATTACTGATATTTTTTAAATGATTCAGAAGCCGTTCTTCTATCATTTGAAGATTAATAAATTTTACCAGCATTAGGTGTGGTTTATAATAAACCTCTGGCATTTTATATTTTTCTGAAAATTCTTTTTTCTCAGAGATGATTTTTCCGCTGGTGACTTCATTTGGATTTACTACAATCAGATATTCATTATACTTAAGGCAAGAGGGATATAAAGTTTTTGGCGTTTTCATGGCGTTTTCTTGTTAAAAAAGTTAGTGTAAAAATACTAATTATTTTAGTAAAAAAGTAAACATTTATTTTTCCTAAAAAAAAATTGAAAAAAAGCACTTGGAAAAGATTGATTACTCATTATCGAATTAAATGCGCTACCTATTGATCCCGGATCTTAAAGCCTGGAATAATCAGCTGTAATTCAATAAGGGATTGATTTGTGCGCAATTAAAATAAAATGCATATTTCATCGTTCTTACAATGAATCACAACCTTACCCCCTAAAATGAATATTATTCACACAGGCAAAAACTGTAAAAAAATAATAGTTATATTGTTTTTTACCATTTTTTTGCTCATGCTAAACAATTGCGTTTCTGCGCAAATTCTAAACGATCAGGAAGACCTCCAGATTGATCCCAATACTTTAAAAAATGCCTCTCCGTCAGATTTAATGAATCTTTTGAAAGATTTTAACCAGCAAACTAAAAAGCCGGGAGAAGACATTCACAAAGCTTCCGATATAGATTTGACAAATAAAAATATTATCATAAAAGACAGCACACAAAAAGATAATATTAAAAGTAGTTTGTACGGCCCGGAATCTGTTTACGGAAGTAATATTTTTCAAAGCAGCCAGATACTCCAGCTTTCACAGCTTTCTACTCCGCCGGCCGATTATCCAATTGGCGTGGGCGATCACATTGTTGTTTCTCTATGGGGTGGCGCTGATTTTGAACAGGATTATATTGTTGGTCGTGATGGTACCATTTTCCCACAGGGTTTGGGTAAAATAACGGTTCAGGGATTAACTTTTGCAAATGCAAAATCAATTATTTACAACCGTTTTAAAAAAGTAATTCCAAATTCTACCCAGGTTTCAGTCACACTTGGGCAACCACGGACAATTGTTGTGCAGGTATCCGGAAACGTGGGAAACCCCGGGCCGGTGGTCGTTTCAGCATTTACCAACGCTTTGAATATCGTAGCAATGGCGGGAGGAGTTACCCAATATGGTAACATGCGCAATATTCTTATTTCACGGAACGGAAGAATTATTGATTCAATAGATGTTTACAAGTATTTAAGCACCGGCGATTTTGGTAAGCATCTTTACCTGGAAAATAACGATTTTGTGATTGTACCTTTTTATGATAAAAAAGTTCTTGCAAGCGGGCAGTTTAAAAGACCAATGTATTACCAGCTAAAGCATGATGAAGGCGTGTTATCGCTCATGAAATTTACCGGTGGATTTACTTCTGATGCATACGCTTCTGGTGGTATGATCATCAGAAATGTAAATGAAAAACAAACCATTAAAACCGTAAATCTCCATGCAATCGGCCTTTTAGCTGATGGGAAAACAACGGATGAAAAGCTTTTTGATGGAGATATGGTTCTGGTAAATCCAATAAATTCAGGATTGAGTAATAAAGTAATTGTGAAAGGAGAAGTAGCCTATCCTAATGTCTATGAGGTGAGAAAAGGGGATCGTTTATTTGATGTGATTAACCGGGCGGGCGGCGTAACTCCCAATTCATTTCTGGAGCGCGCTTACATTTATAAAGGCGCCGGAGATTCAAGCAATTTAAAGTCAGATAAAATTGATGTAAGCCTTTCCGATTTGAATAAAAACCTTCAAAGCAAATACAATATTCCGATAGAAGCAAATGATGTGATTGAAGTTTTTAATAAAAATCAATTTGCCGATGCACAACTTATTTCTATTGAAGGAGAAGTGCGCAAGCCTGGGAAATACCGGAAGTATGGTGGAATGACATTGAAAGATCTTTTATATTTTGCAAATGGACTGAAGCCATCAGCGGAATATGGGAGTATTGTAGTTTCAAGTATTGTAGATATAGATTCTTCGCAAAGAGGAATAAAGCCAACAAAAACGGTTATCAAAACGTATTCAATTCGTCAAAACCTGGACATGGATTCTATTACAGAAAATGTATGGCTTAAACCATATGACCAGGTTTTTGTAAGAAAAAATCCGACATTTCATTTGCAGGAAAATGTAAAAATTGAAGGACAGGTTTTATATCCCGGCACTTATCCAAAATTAAATGGAAAAGAACGGTTGTCTTCTTTCCTCAGAAGAAGCGGCGGTTTGAGCTTGAATGCGGATGCATCAGCAGCAATTCTTTACAGGATGCGTGATACGACAACACGCGATAATCCATCACAGAACATAAATCATACAAAATATATAAAAGATGCAAATGGCCAGGTAATAGATAGCGTGGTCTTTAATCCTTCAGAGCTAATCAGTATTGATTTGCAAAAAGCATTGAATGAGCCAGACTCGAAATATGATATGGTACTTCAGAGCGGCGACATCATTTATATTCCTGAAACAAACCCGGTGGTAAGTATAAAAGGGGCTGTACAGAATCAGTTAAAAATGTATTTTGATAAAGAACACACGCGTCTTGGTTTTTATATTGATAAAGCCGGTGGTTTTGCAGAAAGGCCGTGGAGAAAAAGAATTTATATAACCCACGCAAATGGTAAAAGTGAGAAAACAAGGAATTTCGGGTTCTTCCATTTTTATCCAAAAGTAAAAGAAGGTAGCGTCATCAATGTGCCTGTAAAGCCGCAGGGAAAAGGCTTTTCATCAATGATAACCCAGGGGCTGGTTACATCTATTCCTTTAATGATGGTTTATTTACTCACAAAATTGAAATAATTTTATGACCTCACAGGAACTGACGATAGAATTATTCAACCGGGTAAAGAAACATAAGTTTATAATAATTTTCACGGCTTTGTTTTTTGCTGCAATTTTGGCAATTTACGCGTTAAAAACACCGGTTACTTACACATCCGTAGCTACCATTTTCCCTTTAACTGCAAGCAGCGATAACAACGCAGCAACATCTGCCCTCAGCGCTTTATTTAGTGGAGCGGATAATACAAAAGGCTTTACTGATGATGCTTCTGTAAATATTATAGAACTGGCGCTGAGCCGCACCACACGGGAAGAAGTTGCGGCGATGAGAGATTCATCCAGGGAAAATAAAACAATTGCAGAATTGCTTATCTCTGACATAAATAGTCACCGAAGTTTTCTGGAGCCTGAAATAAAAATGCCAGCTGATGAAGCGGGTTGCATTTCTGCAGCAGCAAAAATTTTGAAGAATGCTTTGACAGCTACGATCAACAAAAACAATAGTTTTGTGCTTACTTATACCGGCCGTAGCCCGGAATTGGTGAGAACCATCAGTTATGGATTTATAAATAAAATTTCTACATTTTATATTGACCTCAAACGTGAAAAAGCCAAGCGGGATTTTGAATTTGCCAGCGGCAAAGTAGATTCACTGCGAGGGGTAATGCATTCAAAAGATAACCAGATTATTGCTATTGATAAAAGAACTTTGTTTACCAATACCGATAAAATGGAATTCAGGGTTCCAACCGAAAACCTGATTACAGACAAACAAATGCTGCGTCAGCAGTACGCAATAGCAGTGGCTAATCAGCAAAATGCCTCTTATAAATTACAAAAAGCAACACCTGTAATGCAGGTATTAGACCGCCCGGAGCCACCTTACGATGTGCAAAAAAGATCTGCGCTTATTTATAGCATTATCGGTTTTTTTATTGGATTAATTATCAGCATTGGTTTTTATTCTATGAGAGTATTAATCAGATACGCCAGAGCAGAAGCACGGAAAGCAATTTATGGCGAAAAGGTTTCTCAAAACAAAATCCCAGCCATTCCTGTTTCATCCTGATTGAAAAGCAGATTATTTAAGTTTATAGATTCCCGTTGGTAACCAAATTTATGCTTCAGTAAATGAACAAATAATCCGTATTGTGTTTTACAACAGGATGAAGTTTTATTAAGAGCAAATTTTACTCTTTAAACTTCTCCTGATTCAGCAAAATATTTATGAAAATAAGGAATGGTTTCAATCCCTTTATTAAAATTAGCAATGCCATATTTTTCATTGGGTGAATGAAGATTATCGCTATCCAGACCAAAGCCCATGAAAATTATTTTTACACCGAGTTCTTTTTCAAGAATGGTCGAAATCGGAATACTTCCGCCACCCCGAACAGGAACAGGCGTTTTTCCAAAAGTGGTTTCTATCGCTCTCGTTGCGGCTTTATATCCCTTGCTGTCAATCGGTGTAAGATAGGGTTCGCCTCCATGATGTTCAAAGGCATTTACTGTAACTGATGACGGAGCAATCGACGTAAAATAATCAATGAGTTTTTTGGTCATTTTTGCAGATGATTGATTAGGTACCAGCCGTGCAGAAATTTTTGCAGTAGCTTTTGAAGGCAAAACGGTTTTTGCACCTTCGCCCTGGTAGCCGCCCCAGATACCATTGACTTCCAATGTAGGCCTGATGCCGGTTCTTTCATTAGTAGTATATCCTTTTTCACCCCATAATTCTTTGATACCTATTTCTTTTTTGTATTCATTTTCATCAAAAGGAGCTTTCGCCATTAGCGCTCTTTCTTTTGCCGGAACCTCTACTACATCATCATAAAAGCCGGGAATAGTAACATGGTTATTTTCATCATGACAACTCGCAATCATTTTTGCCAAAATAGTAATTGGATTGGCAACCGCACCTCCATAAGTTCCACTATGTAAGTCTCTTTCGGGGCCGGTAACATCAACCTCGATATAAGATAAACCACGCACACCAATATCCAGGGATGGAGTTTCCATACTCAACATAGAACTATCACTGATTAAAATAACATCCGCTTTTAGAAGTTCTTTATTTTGCTCCACAAATTTTCCCAGGTTTGGCGAACCCACTTCTTCTTCCCCTTCAATAATAAATTTAATATTTGTAAACATGGTGTTTGTTTTTACCATCGTTTCTAATGCTTTTAAGTGCATAAAAAACTGTCCTTTATCATCTGCAGAGCCACGGGCAAAAACTTTCCCATTTTTTATTACCGGCTCAAAAGGCTTGCTGTGCCAGAGTTCGAGCGGTTCTGCAGGCTGCACATCATAGTGGCCATAGACCAAAACCGTAGGTTTATTTTTATCAATTAATTTTTCAGCATATACTACAGGAAATCCATCAGTTTGCATCACTTCAGCTTTGTCTGCCCCCGAATTCAGAAAACTTTGCTTAACCGCTTCAGCACATTTTATCATATCCGCTTTATGCTCGCTTTTGGCGCTTACTGAAGGGATTCGCAGCAACTCCATCATTTCATTTAAAAATCTTTCACGGTTTTTTTCGTGGTATTCTTTCCATTCTTCCATAACGAATGTTATTGTTTTTAAAATAAATAGAGCGAATGTAAAACATTTGAATAGGATATGTTAGAACAAATAAAATTAACCGGAATCGTAAACAAATTGTGGGAAATATTTGGTTTTCAATTCAAGTAATCTTTACATTTGCATCAGATTGCTTTTCAATTTATCAGCCTTTGTTTTAGTTGCCTCTAATGGATGCTTCTACTGCAAAGGCTGAGTCAATTAAGGACGTTGAAGAGCGTTGAAGATTGAAGGTTCAAGGTTGACGGTTCAAAGTTCAAAGCTGAAAAACATTCAGTAAACAAAAGAATAACTGCGATTTGTAATCCCGGATAATTTAAAAAAGAATAATTCAATAATTGATTTCTAAATCTTTTCTTTTTTATTGAAATTACCAAAAACACGCTGTGAAGCCAATCTCATATTTTTAAAAAGGCGGTAATAATATTCTTTATTAAATAATTGCGAATCGTGCATTGCTTTATAAGTAAGAAAAAAGCCAACCGGGGAAAGTACAATTACGGGAAGCCACATTCCAATGATAGGTATCAGTGTATGTTCCTTGGTAAATTTTTCGCCAAAAATATTTAATAAATAAAAGATCATAAAAAATACGAGGGCCATTACCAAAGGCAATCCCAACCCGCCTTTGCGGATGATAGAGCCTAATGGGGCGCCTATAAAAAACAATACCAGGCATGCTACTGAAAGAGACAATTTTTTATGCCATTCTATTTCATGTTGGGTAAAATCATCGTTTTGGCTTTTGTAATCTACAGCTGCCATCTGCAAAAGATTGCGGGCATTATTTACATTATTAAAAGTCTGATCATAAACGACAGATTGCAAAGAGTCAGGAATCAGGGCGTCGAATTGCTTTATTCTTTTAGAGGGTGTTTTTTCTTTTACAGCCGCCGTTTCTTTTTTTGTAGCAGTGCTATCCTTGAAGGTTGAATACTTTACATAATAGGCAAGTTGCGTTTTATTTCTTTTAAATAATGAATCCGGAACTTTTTTGAGGGAATCGAGATCTACGTTCAATTGCCGCATGGTTTTCATGCGGATATTGTTCATAAAAAGACTGTCAGATGTTTTTTGCAAATTGAGCTGGCTCAGATCGAAAAGCTTATTATATTCTTTGAATCCTAAATTGATAAATTCATTTTTTGTAGAATTAAATGTGCCGTTTTCTTCGTACCGGTTTCCATTTTCCAATTTGAATTCGAGGAATTTTTTATCGGTGCTCATAGACATTTTCCCACTTTCAGAAATGATGGTATTATCCTGAACTCCGTTCGATTGCTCATAAATCAAAACGTTGTGCAACGTGCTCCTGTCCTTATCCTTTTTATCAACTTTGATTGAAAATCCACGAAAGCCATCATAAAAAACGCCGTCTTTCAAATCGAACGCCGGGCTTTTTTCATAAATATCATGATAAATAACCGCAAATTTTAAATTTGCTACCGGTGCAATGTAATTGGCAAATAAAAATGCAATGCCAGATAAAACAATTGAAACGAAAAATAGCGGCCTCATAAAACGCAGCAAAGAAAGTCCGGAAGACTTAATGGCAACCAGTTCAAAATTTTCACCGAGTTTGCCAAAGGTCATAATGGAAGAAAGAAGAATGGCAATGGGCATTGCGAGCGTTACAAGAGTAGCGCTTGCGTAAATTAAAAATTCGGTGAGCGTGAGCATATCCAGTCCTTTTCCCACGAGGTCGTCAATATATTTCCACAGAATCTGCATCATAAATACAAACAACGTAATAAAAAAAGTGGCTATAAAAGGCCACACAAAAGCTTTCAGTATGAGTTTGTCCAGTTTTTTAAACATGCAGAAAGATTGCGGAGTTTAGAACCGTTTGGTGGGGACACCAATCCGGGAGCAATAAAAAATATTGGAACAAAAGTACGGTTTTCAACTTTCGAATGGGAAGTTCAGGAATCTGTGGGCAATTTTTACAAAAGAATTAATTGGGATAAGGTTCTTTTTAAAAAAATAGTGGATATAAATAAATAATTTCTGAAAAATTAAATTATAGAAATTTATCTCCAATATTTCTTTTTATTTCTGATAAATACTCTTTGATATTTTGTTCGTTATCTTTTTTACAAACCAACAGCGCGTCTTTGCTATCTACTACAATAAAATCCTCCATTCCCTGTAGTAAAACCAATTTATCATCAGTAGTATGGATGATGTTTTTTGAACAATCAAAAAGAACGATATTATTGCCGGTGACAGCATTTTCATGATAATCTTTTTCGAGATTTTCGTATGCGCTGCCCCATGTGCCGAGGTCGCTCCAGCCAAACGAAGAAGGAATGACATAGAAATTATCGGCCTTTTCCAAAATGCCGTAGTCTATGGAGATATTCATGCACAAAGGATAAATTAATTCAATCGCTTCCTTTTCATTCTCTGTATTCATTGCTTTTTTCGCTCCTTCAAAAAGGTCATGTATTTCGGGAAGGTATTTTTCAAAAGAAGCAATGATGTTTTTTGTTTGCCATACAAAAATCCCCGCATTCCATAAAAAGTCGCCACTGGCAATAAAAGTTTTGGCTAATTCCAAATCTGGCTTTTCGGTAAAAGTCTTCACTTTATAAATGTTATCGCTTACCGCATGTTGTTCATATTGAATGTATCCATATCCCGTATTGGGCTGAAAAGGTTTGATTCCTAAAGTAAGCAATGCATTGTTCTTTTCAGTAAATTCAAGTGCTTCAAGGCTGGCCTTTATAAATGCCTTATCATCCAAAATCAGGTGATCTGCAGGAGCACAAATTAAATTGCTATGTGGATTTAATTGTTGGAGTTTATAAGAAATATAGGCAA
>JBQCFO010000256.1:0-4203 GCA_051959055.1 Ginsengibacter sp.
TAGAGCCGTGTGATTATATTCCGGATTAACCTGCAGTATTGTGTTATTAAAAAGCAAGCAAAAGCTGCAAACAAATAAAACAGAAGCCTATATCGCAAATTTAAATTATAAACAGGGATTGGGAAAATGAGCCGTTACATACTATCCGTTTTACAGATGCATTCAGAATTTCCTCCGCAAAAGCGATAGATAATGTAGAAGCCAGACTAAGTTTAAAAGCATATAACCTGCTCATAGAAGAGTTCCCGCTATCGCGGGAATATGTCGAAGAAGATAATGGGGGATACCGACTTAAAATTCCCGTTGCCGGATACCAGGGAATTGGCCGCTTTGTAATGGGATTACCGGGAGAGATAGAAATTTTGAGTAGTGAAAGATTTAAAGAGTTTTTGAAGGAGGAGAGAAAAAAGCTTTTTGACTGACGGTAATTGACAGTGAGAGAGAATAGGTTTGTGGGTGAGAGCGCCGGAGGTGGAAGGCCGAAGAAGGATAATAAAGATTTTTAAAAGAACATTCATTTAATTGGAGTAGTTAGTTCTCAAGCTTCAATTAACTTGTTACACATCAGATAAATAAATCTAAATATTAAATTGATGAACGAAAATGGCAAAACAGACATTAATTATCTAACAAATACTACTGGTGATCCTTTTGCTGATACAGGTGGTTTTGTTATCAAGTATTTATGGACACTACCTCATCTAAAAGATAAAGACATTTTAGGGTTGATAGAGTATGTCGCTAATATTTATGTTAATAAATGGGGAGGAAAATTGCATACATTTTTCTTAAATTCTACAATCACACAGCCTGCTTTTAAAGGTAAAAGAAAAATTGATGAGACATTGAAATTCTATAGAGGGATAAACGAAGAAACGATTCCGTTTCAGGAAGGCTATTGCAGAATTTCAGGTAGAAAGACTAAATTGTTTTCTGCCGGGAGGGATAATCATCTTTTATCAGGTTCGGGCACATTTGTCAACTTTCATCACAATTTTGAATCAGGATTATTTTTTTCAAAAGAGATGATGGCAAGAATGTTTTTTGTCCCTTTAGGATTAATTCAGTTGAGTGATAAAGTTGCAATGCTTATCAGTAATTATGAAAAAGTAACGGAATTTTTTGTGGAAAGAAATTGCAGACAAAATTTACAAGCTATTAGTAGTGGGATAGCAGAAGGTGTATTAAAGTCTGAATTTAATAATCCTGCAAATGCTTTATTCAATTTTGCTGATAGTTATTTGAATACTCATTTAAAGGAGCTTTTGTTCGGAGATGAAGAAACATTGTTGAATCAAGCTAATATTACTTTAAACTTATACCATTTTACCAATTTTGGAGCAAGTCCGGAAGTAAATATTTACGTGCTTGAATCCAAAGTCTTCAAATTTTATGCTTTTTGCAATCGCATCAAAATAAAAGAGGATTGGAATAAATTCCTTAGAAGTAATTATAAGAAGTCCAAATATAAAAGCGCTTCTTTTAACGAAGAAAAAGAAGAATGGAATAATAAAGGCGAAGCGATAGAATTTGAAACATACAAAATCTGGCGAAATATTGTACTTGAAAATTTATTAAATGGAAAATCAATCCTTAGTAGTATTCTTCGCTGGAATGTTAAACATTCCTTTCCTTTTATTATCGTTGAAAAATATCAAACAATCATAAAAAATATGGAAAAGAGAACCATTGATAAAATCAAGCAGATAGCTGATTTTATTATAACTGACAGAGATACCGATTTTATTACAAAAAGTATTAAAAGGTTAAATGCTGAAAAATCACCACAAGGATTACGTCAATTCTTACTAAAATTAAATAGTGAGAACTATAAAAACGAAGCACCCGAACCACTAATTACCGTCCAAGATTATGTGGAATACTTATTTCCAGATGGTGGCAATTGGAGAGAAATAAGAGATAATTTATTGATTGACATTTATGAATAGCTACATGAAATTCACAAAGAACTTGATATTCCAATTTTGGAAGATCAAGAAGAATCCGAATTATCAAACTTAAATTAATACAATTATGAAATTAAAAGTACAAGGATTTATCCTTTTAGATGTTGATGTTGTCGCATTAAATAATGCAGGGAAAAACTCAAAAAGTAATTTTGACAATGCTGTTGCCACCAAAAAAGTATATAAAAATGGCAGGGCGTATACTTATGTATCTGGACAAGCATGGCGATATTGGTGGCGAGAAGCGTTGCAAAAAAATTATGACTGGGAACTTTCACCAATTACAAGAGAAAGTAAAATCGCATTTACGGCCGCCGACCCAATAAAATATCCAGACGATGATATCTTCGGGTATATGAAAGCAGCCAAAGATGTAATTGTAGATGAAGAAGGAAAACCTGTATTAAAAAACGGAAAAGAGCAAACAGAAAATGTTACTGTTACAAGAGTTTCACCTCTGAAAAACTCTGTGATAGTTTCGGTTGGCTCAACACAACCTGCTGAAAACTGGTCAAGTATGGCACGCCAGGAAGGAGATTCTGTTCCTTATGTAAAAGAAGAATACAGTGCAATAATGAAGGGGATGTTTTCTTTAGATTTAGAACAAGCTGGAACCTTTTCAAATTATAATAAGACAGGGTTTAAGAATCTGACGGAAAAATTAAAAGAAGAAGCGCTTAAAAATGGAGCAACAGAAGTTGAAGACTCGTATTCAAAAGATAGCAAAGGAAATGCACAAAAGTTAGTTCGCCTAACTAAAGAAATAAGAACGAAAAGAATAGAAGATACAATCAAAGCTTTAAAATCAATTTCTGGTGGTGCGATGCAAACCAACAATATGTCTGATGTTACACCGAAATTTATTGTTTTGGCAACAACAAATACAGGCAACCATCCTTTCTCACATATTGCATCAAGCGAGGGAATTAATAATGAAAAAGTCTATCTAAATATTGAAGCAATAAAAGAAGTCTTGAAAGACTACAAAGACCAACTCATCGGGGATATTTTCATTGGAAGAAGAAGTGGCTTTTTGGATGATATCAGTGGAGAATTGGAAGGATTGAAATCTTTAGGAGATGAATATCCTAAAGTTCAGGTTGCTTCTATAAACGAAACAATAGACAATTATTGCAAACAATTGGAAACACAGATACCATAATGGAATTATACGCTATTGATATAAGAAGCTGGACTGCCAGTTTCCGGTATCCAAATTTAATTAGTGGAATTCAACCTACGTTGGAAGTTCCGCCGCTTAGCACCGTTTTGGGTTTGATAAATGCTGCCGCCGGATATTATATAAATCATAAGAAACTTTCTATTGGCTATTATTTTGAATACCAGGGAAAGGAAATGGACCTGGAGACTATCTATATGATGGATGCCAATAAAGGAAAGGCTAATAATTCAGCTAAATCAAATGTTATCAAACGAGAATTTTTGTTTGAAAACTTTTTACGGATTTATACCTCCGACGAGGCGATAGTAAATTATTTAAAACATCCGGTATATCCATTGGTATTAGGAAGAATGAATGATTTAGCTTCTGTAGATGTGGCCGGAATAAACAAAAAGGAATTGCAGGAAATAGAAAATGCGAACAATATAAAAGGCCAGATTATTCCGTTTACTGACAATTATCTTCCCGGCGTTATTCAGGCATTACCAAAGTATTTTTCAGATACCATTCCCCGTCAGAATATTGGTACGGAATCTTATTCTATACTGAATTATCATTCTAAAGTGAAAAGTAATTTAAAAGCATACCGTGATGTTATTGGTAAAAATGAAGTGGACATCTATATGCATCATTTAGATTTTACAACTATGTAAAATCCTTCACCTTAATCCAAGATGGAACTTTTAGCAAAATCGGAACCAAAAATAAGTCTCAAAGAGCACATTGAAGATTGCCTGAGAATACTTGAATATCTGAAAATCTGTTTTCCGAAAGTAAAAGGAATTGTTCCCGAAATTGACTTTTGGAATGTAGTAAGAATTTCGGTTATCATGCATGATTTGGGAAAAGCTCATTCCGAGTTTACTAAAGTCCTTCTTGCCGAAAAAAATAATTGGAACAAGCAAAGGCACGAACTTTTCTCGTTACCATTTATTGAAGGTTTAAATACTGATGACACTACAAAGCAATTAATAAGGTTGGCTGTAGCTGGACACCACAGAGATTATGCACGACTAAACAAAGATTATATTTCCAATACTTATTCTGATGAAA